>JAADFR010000068.1 GCA_013152755.1 Alphaproteobacteria bacterium | reverse complement strand
AAGGTCAAGCAACATCAAATGCTCCGCTAGTTCCTTTGGGTCGGCGAGCAGGTCTTCGGCCAGAGCTTGATCTTCTGCGGAAGTGGCCCCGCGCGGGCGGGTGCCAGCAATGGGCCGTACGGTGATTTCTCCGTTCCGCAGCCGCACCAATATTTCCGGACTGGAGCCAACCACAGAAAAATCACCAAATTTCAGGAAATAGAGAAAAGGTGACGGGTTGGTCCGCCGTAATGCCCGGTACAGGGAGAAGGGCGGCAGGGAAAAGGGGGTCGTGAATCGCTGTGACAGAACCACCTGAAAAATATCCCCGGCCTTGATATAGTCCTTGGCCTTTTGCACCATGGCCATATATTTTTCTTTGGACGTGTTGGATGTTTTTGCTTCAAGTTCCAGCAGGTCATCGGATATTTTCTGTGCGCCGCTGAGAGGGCGTGACAGGGCCTGTTCAATCTCCGCCAGCCGTTCTTCGGCCCTGAGGTAAGCGACCTCTGCCGTGACAGTCTTATCGGGCCGGGCAGGGGTGACAATGGTCAGCAGGTCAGTAACAGAATCAAAAACCACCATGATGGTGGGCCGCAGGAACATACCGTCTGGAATATTCAACGTATCCGTCTTGGCCGGGCCGATGTCTTCCATCAGCCGCACATTGTCATAGCCCATATAGCCAATCAGACCCGCCGCAGAAGGTGGCATATCCTCCGGCAGATCAATGAGCGATTCTGTCAACAAATTCCGCAGGCTGTCCAGTGAGCCATCGGGCAGGGGGTGGTAGTCATCGGTGCGGGTGAGGGCTTTTCGGTTAATCTCCGGCTTGTTGCCCCGGCACCGCCAGATAATATCCGGTTTAAGGCCGATAAAGGTATAACGCCCACGAATGGCCCCGCCTTCCACTGATTCGAGCAGGCAACTGTAATCCTCTGTATCGGCTCCGAGCTTCATAAAAGCAGAGATGGCAGTTTCCAGATCGGCAACCAATGTTGTCCAGACCACCTGAGGGGCGCTTTTGTCATAGGTTGTTTTGAACGTCTGAAAGTCAGGCGAAACGGACATTATTGTTCCCGTGAGGCCAACTGGTCATGGACAGCCTTGACGCCGCGCTGGTTAATGATAACCGGCAGGCTGGTTTCAAGGTAACGCCAGTAATTGGCCATGAAGCGTTGCTGATATTCCTGCATCATCAGGTCTTTCAACTGGGCTGACTGAGCTTCTGGCAAGGAATCGTCCGGCAATTTCCGTGACTGGACCCTGACGACAACAAAACCATTATTATCAGCGGCAGGTATAATCTTGGATTCACCGACGTTCAATGCAAAGATATTTTCATGAATCATGGCAGCTACTTTGCCTGCCGGATCATTTCTGGCCAGTGTTACGGACGTATAGGCCATATTCGCCATAGACTTGGCCATATCTTCCAATGAGGCACCTTCCTCTGCTTTGGCTAAAATTTCATTGGCGTGTTTGCGGGCTTCTTCCTCACGAGCATCTGCTTTCCAGAGGTCGATGACGCTTGTTTTGACATCCTCAAAAGGCCGTAACGCCCTTTCCTGAACATTATCGACCACGACTAGAAAATATTCGCCGTTGTCCATTTCTTCAAGCTGAGGTTCATCCTCTTCCAAGGCATCAAATACCTTGGTCAGGAAAGTCGGACCGGTCGGGAGGCCGATCACAAGGTCACCCTTGGCGTTATAGCCAAATTTGTCAACATTATGGGCCTCTTTCAGGTCCAGATTGAGGGCGCTGGCAATATCAGTAAGTGATCCCCCGGCGGCAAGCTCGTCGGTGATCTGATCTGATTTGGTGTAAAGAATATCAAGTGCTTTTTCTTCCAGTAGTCTTTTCCTGGTTTCTTCACGTATCTTGTTTTTATCATTGACCGCCGCGTGGGTTTTGGTGATGTTAAAAATGCGCCAGCCAAAATCAGTCTCTACCGGTGCCGTATAATCCCCCTCCTTGGCGGTGAATATGGCCTCAGCTGCCTCAATACCATAGGTGTCCGTCGCATCCTGCATGGAATTCTCCACAACGGCGGCATCCTCCGGTGTAGAGCCAGAAGCGAGAATAATATCACCAAAGTCCCGGCCGGCTTTAAGGTCGGCATAGGCTTTGTCGGCCCCGTCCTTGTCATCAAACAATAGCTGATCAAAGTCCCGTTTTTCATTTTCGCCCGAGGCTTCTGCAACTTTCCCCATCGTTGCTGTGATTTCTTCCTCAGTTACGGTAACTTCATTTGCCAGACCTTTGGCGGACAGGGTAATAAAGCGGAAATCACGATATTCCGGGGCCATGTAGCGGGAAGAATTTTCCTTATAATAGGCCTTTAAGGTTTCCTCATCCGGTTCAGGAATGTCATTGATATTATCAGCCGGGATAGTGATGATCTCTGCGGTTCTTTCTTCCATAAGATATTTGGTAAAGGTTTTTTGCAAGGTCTCAGGTACAGAAATACCGCTAACGACAGAAGTTATCAAATACTGCCGTTCCAGATCACGGCGCAGGAATTCCTCAAATTCCCCGGTGGAAAGCCCCCGGTAATTGGCAATACTTTTAAAGGTATCCTTGCTGAATTCACCAAAGGTGTCCTGAAAGGCCTCAATATTCATGATAAAATCGCGAAGCTGGGCGTCTGTCACCCGGATATGCAGGTTATGGGCGGCATAGGCAAAGGTCTCGCGCTGAACAAGATCGGTCAGCCATTTGTTGGCCATGCCCTGATCAATAACCATTTCGCGAGTTATTTCGCCGCCGGACTGTTGCTGCATCTCCGTGAATTTATTCTGGAACTCCCGGGCGTATTCATTCAGGGTCAGCTTGTCATCGCCGATCTGGGCGACATTACTTCCGGCACCGGTTAAAACATCGCCGCCAATACCCCACAGGGCGAAGCTGGCAATCAAAAGGCCGAGCAAGGCAGTGGCGAAATAAGAGGTCAGACCGCTTCTGAATAATTGTAACATTTATATAGGTACCCGCATTTATTGAATTGGTAAATTTTTGGGGCATGATAGTGGTCACGCAGGGTCACCGCAAGCCCAAAAGGTTCGTACAGGCTCTGAAAAGCAGATTGTTTGATCTTTTTCCATCTGAGATATGGAAAAGTCCCGGTTTTTCTGATAGAAAATGACAGAATTTTATAAAACAGAGGAATAGTCTATGACAGCGCCCAAAGCTCTGGTTGCCGGTAACTGGAAAATGAACGGCCTCCTGGCCAGCCGCGAAGAAATTAAAAAACTCAATTTTTTGGTTGCGCAAGGCGGGGCAGGGTGTGATGTGCTTATTTGTCCACCGGCCACCTTGATTTCCACATTGATGGGCAAGGGCATAGATATTGGCGCGCAGGATTGCCATATGGCCCTTAGTGGTGCCCATACAGGGGATATTTCGGCGGCCATGTTAAAAGACCTTGGCTGTCATTATGTCATTGTGGGCCATTCCGAGCGGCGGGCTGATCACGGTGAAACAAATGATATGGTTAAGGCCAAGGCCAGCTCAGCTCAGGGGCAGGGGCTGACCGCGATTATCTGTGTGGGGGAAACGGACGGGGAGCGGGAAAAAGGGGCGACCCTTGATGTGGTTACCTCACAGGTAACCGGGTCCATTCCGGCGGAGGCCACGGCAGAAAATACGGTTATCGCTTACGAACCTGTTTGGGCAATCGGCACCGGGAAAGTCCCGACCACCGATGACGTTGCAGAGGTTCACGGCGTTATACGGTCTTTGCTGACAGATCGTTTTGGTCCTGCTGGCGCGACTGTTCGTATTCAGTACGGCGGTTCTGTGAAGGCCTCAAATGCGGCGGAATTGATGTCAGTCCCCAATGTGAACGGGGCTTTGGTTGGCGGTGCCAGCCTGAAAGCTGAGGATTTTTATGGGATTATCAAGACCTATCAGGATTAAGAACAGGTCTTTATGCTCTTGTAATACATTTTGCGCTAGCCATATGAATGAGATTAGAGTACAAGCCAATTTAATCATTGATTTATACAGATAATAGAAGAGTATTAAGACATGCAAGAGATTGTTCTTGTTATTCATTTGATATTGACCGTAAGCCTTGTGATACTGGTGTTACTACAAAAGTCCGCTGGTGGCGCACTTGGTATTGGCGGCGGCGGACAGGGCGGTATGATGGCCGGACGCAGTTCAGCTACATTCCTGACCAAGATGACAACCTTTTTGGCGGTCGGTTTTTTCATGACCAGTATGGGCCTTGCGGTGATTGCCAAAGAGAATACGGCAGACAAGTCTATTTTTGATGTTCAGACCCCGGTAGTGGAACAGACCGCACCGGAGGTGAGCACAGAAAAAGCGCCTGAAAAAGATAAATCAGAACCTGTTATTCCAGATTCTGAATAAAGAGATATATGTCCCGGGTTCAACACTGAACTGAATTCGGGAACGGGTAATATTAATTTATGCCTGCCGTTTAAAAGCAGGTTAATATGGTTCGGGATTATAATCTGCCCATGACACGTTATATTTTTATTACTGGCGGTGTTGTTTCTTCCCTTGGGAAGGGCATCCTGTCCGCAGCTCTGGCTGCCTTGCTTCAATCCCGTGGCTATACGGTTCGTCTTAGAAAACTTGACCCTTACCTTAATGTTGATCCCGGCACCATGTCGCCCTATCAGCATGGCGAGGTATTTGTCACCGATGACGGGGCCGAAACCGACCTTGATCTGGGTCATTATGAGCGGTTTACCGGTGTGCCGTCCCGGCGGAGCGATAGCGTATCCTCGGGTCGGATATACAGCGATATTCTGGCCAGAGAACGGCGCGGGGACTATTTGGGGGCTACGGTTCAGGTGATTCCCCATGTGACCAATGCCATCAAGGAATTTGCCACGTCCGATGTGGATGCGGATACGGATTTTGTCCTGTGCGAGATCGGCGGCACGATCGGCGATATTGAAAGCCTGCCGTTTATGGAGGCCATTCGTCAGCTGGGCAATGATCTGGGCAAGGCCAATGTCTGTTACATTCACCTGACTCTTGTACCCTATCTGAGTGCTGCCGGAGAGCTGAAAACAAAACCCACACAGCATTCGGTCAAGGAACTGCGCAGTATTGGTATTCAGCCCGATGTGCTGGTTTGTCGGACCGAACATGAGATTGAGGACGGTGACCGCCGGAAAATTGCCCTATTTTGTAACGTGCGAGAATCGGCGGTTATTCAGGCTCTTGATGCCAGTAGTATTTATGAAGTGCCGCTGAATTATCATGCGGAGGGTCTGGATGCGGAAGTTTTGGCCTCGTTCGGTATTGACCCCGGCCTGACCGATGCGGACCTGACCCGCTGGCATGAGATCATGGAGCATGTGAGCAGTCCGGAAGGCGATGTGACCATTGCCATTGTCGGCAAATATACCGAACTCAAGGATGCTTATAAATCCTTGATAGAGGCCTTGGTTCACGGTGGGATTGCCAATAATGTCAAGGTCAATATTGAATGGTTTGATGCCAAGATTTTTGAGGAAGGTGCTGATCTTGCCGCTCATTTTGAGCAGGTTGACGGTATTCTTGTGCCGGGCGGATTTGGCGAGCGCGGGGCCGAGGGCAAAATCGCCGCCGCCCGCTTTGCCCGTGAGCAAAAAATCCCTTATTTTGGCATATGTTTTGGTATGCAGATGGCTTGCGTGGAGGCGGCGCGGAATATGGCCGGGATTGACGGGGCCAATTCCACTGAATTTGGCGACTGCACGGATCCTATTGTTGGCCTGATGACCGAATGGGAGCATGGCGGGGCAAAATTCACCCGCAGCGAAGATGATGACAAGGGCGGCACCATGCGCCTTGGGGCCTATAAGGCAAGACTTGTACCAGGCAGCCGGGTCTGTGAGATATATGGCAGTGAGGCCATTTCCGAACGCCATCGCCACCGTTATGAGGTCAATATCAATTACCGCACACAGCTTGAGGATGCCGGACTGGTCTTTTCCGGCCTGTCTCCGGACGGCGCGTTGCCGGAAATCGTTGAAATACGCGATCATCCTTGGTTCATCGGGGTACAGTTTCATCCCGAATTGAAATCAAAACCGTTTGAGCCGCATCCCCTGTTTGCATCTTTCATTGAGGCCGCCGTGAAACAATCACGGCTGGTTTAACTTTTATATCCCAAGAGGTAAGACATGACTGCAATTATTGACATCACCGGCCGCGAAATTCTGGACAGTCGGGGTAATCCCAC
>JAADFR010000067.1 GCA_013152755.1 Alphaproteobacteria bacterium | reverse complement strand
TCATAAATCACGGAATAATAACGGATTTCAACGCCTTCCTGACGGGCAAGGTCAGCAGCTTTGCGGCTGGCCCGAACATTAAAGCCCAGAATAGGCGCGCCGGATGCCGAGGCCAAGGTCACATCTGATTCTGAAATACCGCCGACCGCTGAATGAAGGATTTTCGCCTGCACCTCGTCTGTATTCATGGATTCCAGTGCGCCAACGATGGCTTCTGATGATCCCTGCACATCGGCCTTGATCACCAAGGGCACGATCTCTGCCTGTTTGGCATTCAGTTTTTCGAACATGGCTTCGAGGGTCGCCTTCGGTGCGGCCTCTTTTTCCAGCCTTTCACGGTTTTTACGGAATTCGGATACTTCGCGGGCCTTGGCCTCACTCTCAACCACGATGAAGCTGTCCCCGGACCTTGGCAGACCATTCAGGCCCAGAATTTCCACCGGAACAGAAGGTTCGGCTTTTTTCACATTGCGCCCATGATCGTTGAGCATGGCGCGTACCCGGCCCCATTCATTACCGCAAACAAAAATATCACCAACTTTCAGCGTACCGCGCTGAACCAAAATTGTCGCCACGGAGCCCTGACCCTTGTCAAGGCGGGCTTCGACCACAACGCCGTTGGCATTACGGTTTTTATTCACTTTCAGGTCAAGCAATTCTGCCTGCAACTGGATGGCTTCTTCCAGCTTGTCCAGATTGGTGCCTTTCAGGGCGGATATTTCCACATCCAGAATCTCGCCGCCCATGCTTTCCACAAAAACCTCATGCTGTAGCAGGTCCTGACGTACCTTGTCCGGATTGGACCCCGGCTTGTCGATTTTATTAATCGCCACAATGATCGGCACTTCCGCCGCCTTGGCGTGGCTGATGGCCTCAATGGTTTGGGGCATGATGCTGTCATCGGCGGCGACCACAAGGATCACAATATCCGTGGCACTGGCCCCGCGCGAACGCATGGCGGAGAAAGCGGCATGGCCCGGTGTATCAAGGAATGTTACCTTTTCACCGCTCGACATGCGCACCTGATAGGCGCCGATATGCTGGGTAATGCCCCCGGCTTCTGCGGCCACAACCTTTGATTTGCGAAAAGCATCCAGAACCGATGTTTTACCATGGTCAACATGGCCCATGACCGTCACAACCGGCGCACGCAAGACCAGATCAGCCTCACTATCTTCCGGTCCTGTAAGGTCAATTTCCACATCAGCCGCGCTGACACGCTTTACCTTATGGCCGAATTCTTCCACGATCAATTCCGCCGTATCCTGATCAATTTCCTGTGCCGCCGTGGCCATCACATCCATCTTCATGAGCGCGCGGATCACATCAACGGTTTTTTCCGTCATCCGGTTGGCCAGTTCGGCCACCGTAATCATGTCGGGAATGATTACCTCACGGAATAGTTTTTGCTGAGGGGCCTGACCGCCCTTGCGCCGTTCCTTAGCCCGCGCCCGTTTCAGGGCGGCAAAACTGCGTTGACGTTCCTGAGCACCGCCAGACAGGGCCTGGGTCACCGTCAGGCGGCCTGTGCGCCGGGCTGGCTCCCCGCGGCCGCGCGCCGGTTTTGCGCTGGGCCGGTTTTCCGTAGCAGGTTTCGCCGCTGGCTGTGGTTTCTTCGCCGCCGGAGCCGCTTTGGCTTTTTCAGCGGCCAGTTTTTGCTGTTCTTCCTGCTCTGCTTTGGCCTTTAACTCGGATTCAACCTTTTTCTTGACCTCTATATCAGCCTGAAATTTGGCGTCATCCACAGCGGTCTTCTTAGCTGTTTTTGCGTCTTTATCAGCCTGTTCCTTGTTTGATACGGCACGGGCTGCCTCTTCGACGGCCCGGCGTTTAGCCGCGTCCGCGTCCTCTTTGGCGCGTTTTTCGGTTTCTGCCTTGGCCAGTTCCAAAGCATGGGCCCGGGCCTTCATTTCGCTTTCGGTCAGTTTCCGGCCGCCTGATGCCGTTTTTCCAGGAGAGGGTGCAGAGGAAAAAACTTTCTTTTTCGGGGCAAGGGTCTTTGGGGCCGATGCGACCGGGGTCGCCGCTGGTTCCTCACCGGGTTTCAGCATCAGCTTTTTCTTGCGCTGAACAACCACGCCGCCAGGCGCGCGTGATCCCGCCGTTGTTGCCCCTGATGGCTTCAATTGCAGTGTTTTTCTGCCTGATATCGACAATTTCTTTTGTGTGTCTTTATCGTCACTCATTCTATATTCGCCTTCAGCCACTTATTTAATAAGGGATATTATGCCTGTATATTATCGCATAACAACGCCTTCATACCGGGAAAACTCATTTAAAAAGCTTTCCGTCATTCCGCCGGGCAATAATGCCACATGCACCGCATTTGACAAACCCAATGTTTGTCCCAACTCTTCGCGGGTGAACATATCAATCATCCGCAATTTATCAAGAACATTTCCTGTCCCTGAAAATATTTTACGACGGCCATCTTCTGCCGCGTCCTTCGCCGTAATCACTGCCCGGCATTTATCCGCTTTCAAAAGGGCCCGTACCTTTTCAAAACCTGACACCAACAGTCCGGCCCGATTGACCAGCCCCAGATAGTTCAGGCACCTCTGCCCAAGCAACCGCACCACTGTGTCCAGCAGGTCATCATCCACCAGAACCGGTGTCCTGCGGCCTGAGACCTGTTCTTTTTCCATGCCGTCCAGTTCCTCCACATCCGTGGCTTTACGGGACGGTGACATTAACACCCGATGTCCAAAACGGACAAAAATCTTTTTCTTTACCGCAGTTTCCAGCGTCGCACGATCCGCCAAAATCCAGCCGCCGCGCCCCGGTAGTTTCGCCGCAACATCCGGGACCACCCGGCCTTGCGGGTCCATGACAAAGCGGATCATCTCATGGGCCGCAAAAGTTTTTCCGCTGACCAGACATTTTCTTTCTCTGGTTTTCTTTTGGCGAATATTCTTTGTCACAACAATTCCATGCGCACTTGAACTATTCAGCCTCTACCACTTTTTCCTCTGTAGCGCCTTCCTCTGTAGCGTCTGCTTCTGTAGCGTCTGCTTCTGTTTCCTCATCCTCGAACCAATGGGCGCGAGCGGCCATGATGATTGTATTGGCTTGTTCCTCAGTCAGGCCGGTATCCCGTAGAATACCGTCTTCCTTGCTGATCAACTCATCTGCTGCCAGATCGCCAAGATCATCCAATGTCTTGATGCCCGCCTCACCCAATGTCACCATCATGGCGGTGGTCAGACCCTCAATTGCAGCGATTTCGTCTGACACACCCAATTCAATCCGGACCTTTTCGGATACGGCGGAGGAGCGGTCCAGTGATTCACGGGCGCGATTTTGCAATTCTTCCACCAGACTTTCGTCAAAGCCCTCAATACCGGCAAATTCCTCTGGCGCCACATAGGCCACTTCTTCCATGGTACGGAAGCCTTCCGCCACCAGCAACAGGGCCAATGTTTCATCCACATCCAGTTGATCAACAAACAGCTCGGTACAGGCTTTATATTCAGCCTGACGTTTTTCTGATTCTGCGGCTTCGGTCATGATGTCCACCTGCCAGCCGCTTAGTTGCGAGGCAAGGCGTACATTCTGTCCCCGGCGGCCAATGGCCAGACTAAGCTGGTCTTCCGGCACCACAACGTCAATGCGTTTACGGTCCTCATCCAGCACCACCTTGGCCACATCGGCGGGGGACAATGCGCTGATGATGAATGTTGCCGGATCCGCAGACCATTGAATGATGTCAATTTTCTCACCCGCAAGTTCGTTAACCACCGCCTGTACCCGACTGCCGCGCATACCGACACAGGCCCCGACCGGATCGATGGAGCTGTCGGCACTATTGACCGCGATTTTCGCCCGGCTACCCGGATCACGGGCCACACCGACAATCTCGATAATGCCGTCATAGATTTCCGGCACTTCCTGGGTGAACAGCTTGGCCATAAAGTCAGGATGAGAACGGGACAGAAAGATTTGCGGGCAATTCCTGGCGCACATCCATAATATAGGCCCGGATCCGGTCCCCGTTACGCATATGTTCACGCGGGATCATCTGGTCCCGGCGAATGATGGCTTCGGCCTGTCCCACATCCACGATCACATTACCATATTCAACCCGCTTGACCACACCATTGATGATCTCACCAATGCGGTCCTGATATTCTTTATACTGGCGTTCACGTTCCGCATCGCGGACTTTCTGAACAATAACCTGTTTTGCGGTCTGGGCAGCCACCCGGCCAAAATCGATGGGCGGGAGTTCGTCCGCCAGAAGGTCGCCAATGACGGCCCCTTTTTTCATCTTCTCCGCATCTTTCAGGGTCAATTCCGTAGCATGATTTTCCACATGTTCCACAACTTCCAACACCCGGTAGAGCTTAATATCGCCAGTTTTCCGTTCGATATGGGCCTTGATTTCATTTTCAGCACCATAACGGGACCGGGCCGCTTTCTGGATGGCTTCTTCCAAAGCCTCCAGCACGATTTCCTTGTCGATATTCTTTTCCCGCGCAACCGCATCTGCTATTTGCAGCAATTCAATCCTGTTCGCACTTACCGCCGTTGTCATGTCTTGAACTCCGTTCAGCCCGTTATGAGCCATCTTGCCTTTAATTTGTTTATCGTCTCTTCACTGGCCGCATATCACCCCTGTGATGCCGCTGCCAGCAGTTCATCTGTCATTACCAGTTTTGACCGGTTGATGTTGTTAAAATCCACATCAAAAACCTCACCGTCAACTTCAATCTTCACCGTATCATCCGTAATACCCAGCAATGTACCCCGGTAGCGCCGCCGTCCGCCTTCCGGGACGGACAATTCTATCTTGGTCTCATATCCGGCATAATTCTCAAAATCCTTGCGCCGGGTCAGGGGCCGGTCAATCCCGGGGGTGCTGACCTCCAGTATATATTCCGCTGAAATGGGGTCTTCCACATCCAGTATCACGGATATTTCCCGGCTCAGCTTCGTGCAATCTTCAATCAGCATGGTGCCGTCAGGACGCTCCGCCATGACCTGAAGGGTCATCGACCCGCCGCGCGCAGAATTCTGCAACGCGATCCGGACGACCTCATAGCCCATGGCTTCGGCGACCGGGTCAATTATTTTATGCAACAGGCTTATCTGTGACGACACGCATATTTCCAGTTTATCTTGACCAAATAAAAAAGCAGGCCAGTGAAACACTTGCCCGCACTTTCAAACATCTCAAGTGATTCGGTTGCTATATATATAGTCGAAAGTTAAAGAACTTCAAGCGAATAGTAGGCCCAATGAACCTATAGGCTGCGTGGACGGCGGATAAAGCGCAAATAACTGCTCACCCGGCCCGCCTCCCGTGATTTTATTTCATAGCGGCTGGACGGCCAATCATCGGGCCTGTTGCGCCAGTCAGCGGGATTGTCACATTGCCAGACAAAGTCCGCACTGGCCAGCATATGAGCCATGATCCAGCGGCAATATTCCATATGGTCTGTGCCAATGCGCAGCTCCGCCCCGTCTTTCAGGATACGGGACAGCACGGCAATGTTGCCTGCGCTGACCATACGGCGTTTATGATGGCGGGCCTTGGGCCAGGGATCAGGGAACAGGATAAAAGCCCGGCCAATAGAAGCCTCCGGCAAGCTGTCCATCAACAGGCGGGCATCATCCTTAAACACACGCACATTGGGCAAATTTCCCTCAACCACCAGATCAACAAGGCCGGACACGCCGTTCAGGAACGGCTCACTGCCGATCATACCAATTTCGGGATGGGCGGCGGCCAGGGCGGCCAGATGTTCGCCCTTGCCAAAACCGATTTCCAGCCAGAAATCGCTATGGGTGCCGTCAAAATAAGTTTCGGGGGCCACCTGTACGCCCACTTCCGGCAGGGTTATTTCGATCTTCGGCAACCCGTTTTCCAGCCGCGCCTGACGGGTCGCCGACAGCGGCACGCCCTGACGACGGCCATAGATCCGGCTGCCTTTTATATCTTCCAGATTACGCCGTTTGGTCAGAAGTGGCTCCTCAGGCTATCAACAAGGTCCAGTTTTTCCCATGAGAACCCACCGTCTTCCTCTGGCGTGCGGCCAAAATGACCATAGGCCGCTGTCCGCTCATAGATAGGCTGGTTCAGGTTCAGATGCTCCCGAATGCCGCGCGGGCTCAGGTTCATAATCTCATGAAGGACTTTCTCCAGCTTCACTGGATCAACATTGCCCGTATTATGGAAATCAACATAAAGGGACAGAGGATGTGACACCCCGATGGCATAGGCCAGCTGGATCGTGCACCGGCTGGCAAGACCCGCCGCCACCACATTCTTGGCCAGATAGCGCGAGGCATAGGCCGCCGAACGGTCCACCTTAGTGGGATCTTTTCCGGAAAATGCGCCGCCACCATGGGGGGCCGCGCCGCCATATGTATCCACGATGATCTTGCGCCCGGTCAGGCCCGCATCGCCGTCCGGGCCACCGATAACAAAATTTCCGGTGGGATTAATATAAAGCCCATCCTCCGGACACATCCAGCCCTCGGGCAGGTTGCTTTCAATATGTTCAAGGACGATTTCTCGAACGCGCTCTTGTGACACGCCGTCCCCATGTTGGGTGGATACCACAACAGACGTTGCCCCAACCGGAACCCCATCCTCATATTTCAGAGTTACCTGACTTTTTGAATCCGGGCCCAATTCTGTCACGCCGCCGTGACGGGCCGCCGCCAGAGATTTCAGGATCTTGTGAGAATAATGTATGGGGGCTGGCATTAAGGCATCGGTCTCATTGGTGGCATAGCCGAACATGATCCCCTGATCACCGGCTCCTTCGTCCTTATCATCGCCGCTGTCCACGCCCATGGCAATATCAGCGGATTGTTCATGGACATGAACCTCCACAGACATATTCCGCCAGTGAAAGCCCTCCTGCTCATAGCCAATTTCCTTCACCACCCGGCGGGCGGCCTCTTCCATCACGTCGGCATTAATGGTGCTTGGCCCCCGGACTTCCCCGGCCAAAACCACCCGGTTTGTGGTGGTCAGGGTTTCAACGGCAACCCGGGCTTCCGGTTCAGCGGCCAGAAAAAGGTCAACGATGGCATCAGAAACACAATCCGATACCTTATCCGGATGACCTTCTGAGACAGATTCACTGGTAAATAAATAATTCTTTCTGGACATACGTGCTTCTCCGACGATTGTGTGCAAATAGTTGATTCAAGATATAACATATCTTTTATATAAAGAAACCTTTATGTTTTAGTTAATGGCAGAAAATTTCCTGCAAAACAACGAAAAAGCCTGACACCATTTGGTATCAGGCTTATTGACCGATAAAAATAAAATTTATATTACTCGGACGCACTCTCATCAACGGGCACTTCCGAATTTGCCCATTCCGGCATGGTCACATGATTTTCAGCGGACACGCCAGTACGGCTGAGAACAATCGGGATTGTCTTGAACAAAACCTTCACGTCAGTCATGAAACTGCAATTGTCCACATACCAGATATCCAGAATAAATTTCTGGTTCCAGCTGATCGAATTACGGCCCATCACTTGTGCCCATCCGCTGATACCGGGGCGAACATCATGGCGGCGCATTTGTTCGGATGTATAGCGCGAACCATATTCGGCTATGAAAGGCCGGGGGCCAATCAAGCTCATATCACCGATGAGTACGTTCCACAATTGCGGCAACTCATCAACACTGATGTCGCGCAGCAGCTTGCCAAATCTTGTCAAACGGTATTCGTCGGCCAAAAGATTCCCATCCTCGTCAACACAATTGGTCATGCTGCGGAATTTCCAGATGGTAAAAGATTGCCCGTTCAGGCCCAGTCTTTCCTGCTTGAATATGACCGGACTACCCAGTTTAACGCGAACCAGAACAGCCGTTACCAGCAAAACAGGCGACAATATAATGATCAATAGAAGTGAACCAACAATATCCAGAAGTCTTTTCCAGACAGTCTTATATGTTATCCCTCGCATTTGTTTCCTCATCGTCTTTATTCATATTTATCCCCGTTCTATATCTTTAAGGTTAACGCAGGATTAATTTAATAAGAATTTATTGTGACGGTCACCCAATTTTAATACGACCCCAAAAACACAGCATGGAAATGATTTACACATTACCCTGCAATTGCAGG
Source organism: Alphaproteobacteria bacterium (assembly GCA_013152755.1). GTDB lineage: Bacteria > Pseudomonadota > Alphaproteobacteria > Sphingomonadales > Emcibacteraceae > Paremcibacter. Next base: position 3,844 of record JAADFR010000067.1, on the reverse strand, counting down.
CAGATAAAATTATCCTGCCCTGCAACCGGAATTAGCATGTAACTATTGCCCTTGCAAGCAAAAAAAGCCAAATAGTCTTAATGGACTAGCTGTTTTGTTCGCAGACGCAATATAAATTCACTATTGCCTAATTTTCTACTAATTTACGCCGAATAAGCTCTATGATCTTTGCCCGACCATAAAGCGCAATGAAGGACCCCATACGCGGCCCCTGTTTCTGTCCCAGAAGAATTTCATACAAAGCCCCGAACCATTCGCGCAGGTTGTCATAGCCCTGTTCATTGCCCACCGCAAAGACCTCATTCTGATAATCGGAAGCCGGCAATCCGTCCGCCATATTTTCCAGCTTACCGATCAGACTTTCCAGCGCCGCCCGCTCCCGGTCCGTGGGCGCACGATAGCTTTTATGGGGCTTGACAAAATTCTCGTAATAGACCAGCGCGTAGCCCGCCAATTGGTCCAGCAACGGCGAATTTTCCGGCGTAGTGCCCTCGGCATAATTGCTGATATAGCCCCAGAGAGTTTCCTTGTCCTCTGCGTTGCTGGCACTGGCCAGATTAAGCAGAAGCGCAAAAGTCACCGGTAGCTTCTGGGCCGGAGGGTTGCCGTTATGCACATGCCAGACCGGATTGACCAGCTTCTGCTTGCCGTCCTGTTCGTCATATTTACCCAAGTGATTGATATATTCATCCACTGTTTTAGGGATCACATCGAAAAACAGTTTTTTCGCCTTGCGCGGTGATTGGAACATATAGAGCGACAGGCTTTCCGGCGTACCGTATTTCAGCCAGTCCTCCATGGTCAGGCCATTGCCCTTTGACTTGGAAATCTTTTCACCTTTTTCATCCAGGAACAGCTCATAGCTAAACCCTTCCGGCGGCACCGCGCCCAGAATACGGGTGATGGCGCTGGACAGCTTGACAGATTCCATCAAATCTTTGCCCGCCATCTCATAATCAACGCCCAGTCCGACCCAGCGCATGGCCCAGTCCGCTTTCCACTGCATTTTACAGCCGCCGCCCGTGACCGGGACTTCCACATGCTGCCTGGTTTCAGGATCAATATAGACCACCGTCCCCGCGTCAAGCTTCCGTTCCACAATCGGCACCTGCAAAACCTTGCCCGTACGGGGGCACAGGGGCAGGAACGGGCTGTAGGTGGCCTGACGCTCAGCCCCCAAGGTGGGCAGGATCACTTTCATGATCTTGTCATAGGCCCTAAGCATTTTTAGCAGGGTCGCGTCCATCTCACCGCTTTCATAAGTGGTGGTGGCACTCTTGAATTCATAATCAAAGCCGAAACTGTCCAGAAACGCGCACAACCTGGCGTTATTATGATGGGCAAGGCTTTCATGGCTGCCGAACGGGTCCGGCACTTTCGATAGCGGCAAGCCCAGGTGCTGTTCAAGCATTTCCTGATTGGGCAGGTTGCCGGGTACCTTGCGAAAACCGTCCATATCATCGGAATAGGCGATTAATTTTGTCGGCTGGTCACTGAACAGCTGAAAGGCCTGACGGACCATGGTGGTGCGCACAACCTCGCCAAAGGTGCCTATATGAGGCAGGCCGCTTGGCCCATAGCCGGTTTCAAACAGAACATAGTCTTTTTCATTACCGGATTTTTCCAACCGTTTCAGAAGATTCTGGGCTTCTTTAAAGGGCCAGGCGTTACTGTCCAGGGCGTAACTGATCATTTCCGGTGATGTGGGCATAGTTTTTGTATCCTTATCATGTTGGGCCTTGATAAAACCCTTTATCCATCACGTCAACTCTTGGCTTTCGCTAAAGAGATCAATATAGTCATTTTTTTCGACGCACTGGACTCCAATGACTGACCCGCTGATAAATTTTCCGGACCCTTTTGAGGTTCTCTCCCGCCTGCCCGCGCTGGTGGTCGGGACGGACTATGGAACTATTGTCACGCTGGACGGGGAGGTGATGGCGTATGACCTGAAAGAGCTGAAAAAAATTGTTCGGGGGCCTTTCTTATTTGCAATCAGCGGATCACCCGGCAAAACCTTGGGAACATATCCTATCGGCCCTTTGATGTTCTGGAGCTTTTTGCTTTTATCCGGCCTGCGGAATTCTGCCTGCCCCTGCCTTTCGGGCTGGCGCAGGCCCTGTCCTTTTCCAACAGCAGTGACACACCAGAGGATCAGGCCGTGATCATCCTGCAAGCCGCCCATCGGCTGATGCAGGACCTTATGGACCCGGCATATATCTATGGGGACGGCATTGATGCCACGGCCCACAGGATGGCCGGGGCAGGATGGCCGTGGGGGCCGCTTATTCTGGGGGCGGTGGGGCAAAATGCGCAGGATTATTATGTCTGGAACCATCTGCCCGAATGGGAGGACAGCCCGCCCGCGCCGCCGCCCGGCGTCAGCCCGGTCAGCGGGCCGGAAAGCCTTGCCCGCCTGCGCCATCTTCTGGGGCCAAATGCCGAAGACCGCAAGAGCCAGCAGGATTATACTGTCCTCACCGCCGGGGCCTTTGATGCGCCCGACGATCTGAACGAGCCGAAACTGGTTCTGGCCGAGGCCGGGACCGGCATTGGCAAGACGCTGGGCTATATCGCCCCGGCCAGCCTGTGGGCGGAGAAAAACGGCGGCACCGTCTGGCTGGCCACCTATACCAAAAACCTGCAACGACAGCTGGATCAGGAACTGGACAGCCTCTATCCCGACCCCAAAATAAAGCAGCAAAAAGTGGTTATCCGCAAAGGCCGGGAGAATTATCTGTGCCTGCTGAATCTTCAGGAACTGTCACAAGGCGCGGCACAGCAACAAGGGCGTATCCTGCTGGGCCTTGTCTCCCGCTGGGCCAGATACAGCCGGGACGGCGATATGATCGGCGGCGATTTCCCCGCGTGGCTGGGCGAGATATTCGGCCAAAACCGTCTGACACAGCTCACCGACCGGCGCGGGGAATGTGTCTATTCCGCCTGCGCCCATTACCGAAAATGCTATATTGAAAAGGCCCAGCGCAACGCCAAAACCGCCGATCTGGTCATTGCCAATCATGCGCTGGTCATGGTTCAATGTGCGACCCGCATGGGCGAGGCCGACCTGCCGAACCGGTATGTTTTTGATGAGGGCCATCACCTGTTTGATGCCGCCGACAGCGCCTTTGCCGCCCATCTGACCGGGCAGGAGGGGCAGGAATTGCGCCGCTGGATCAGGGGCGCAGAACAATCGGGCCGCCGGGGCAAGGGCCTGAAAGGCAGGGTTGAAGACCTGATCCATGACGATGACGAGGCCCGGCGCATGCTGGAACAGGTCATCACCGCCGCCCGGTGCCTGCCCGCCGAAGGATGGCATGGGCGGCTCGGCGAGGGCAGTCCCTTTGGTCCGGCGGAAAAATTCCTGTCGCTAGTCCGTTCGCAGACATTGATCCGCAACCACGGCGCCAGCACCTATCATAGTCTGGAAACCCCGGCGGAACAGGTCGCCCCGGAATTACTTGACGCCGCAGAGAATCTGCATCTGGCTTTGGATGATCTGGCGAAACCGTTAAAGAAGCTGGCGGCTGTTTTGCTGAAAAAACTGGATGCGGAGGCGGCGGAGCTGGACAGTAGTACGCGGGGGCGGCTGGAGGCCGTGGCCCGGACTCTGACCCGGCGCGCCGAAACCATTGCCGAGGGCTGGATGCCCATGCTGATCAGCCTGAAAGGGGGCAAGAATGATGCTTTTGTCGACTGGTTCGAGCTGGACCGCAAACAGGGGCGGGACATTGACGTCGGGCTGTATCGCCATTGGCTGGACCCCAGTCTGCCCTTTGTGGAAACGGTCCTGAAACCAGCGGACGGGGTTGTCATCACCTCGGCCACCCTGCGCGACCGGATC
>JAADFR010000066.1 GCA_013152755.1 Alphaproteobacteria bacterium | reverse complement strand
GTAGATCACCCGGTCAGCCGGGGCCAGTTCTGCTGTCTGGCCAATGATGGCACAGCCCACATCTTTGACCACGTCCGCCAGTTTATTCAGGTCCGGGGTGGCGTTATAGCCGGGGATGGCTTCCATCTTGTCCAAAGTGCCGCCTGAATGGCCAAGACCCCGACCGGAAATCATGGGCACATAGCCGCCGCAGGCCGCAATCATGGGGGCCAGCATCAGGCTGACCTTGTCGCCGACACCGCCGGTGGAATGTTTATCAACCACCGGGCCGCCCAGATCATGCTTTTGCCAGTCTAGGACCGTGCCGCTGTTGATCATAGCCTGGGTCAGGGCGCTGACCTCGGTTATGGACATGGACTGGAAATATGTCGCCATGGTAAAGGCCGCAATCTGTTCGCGGCTGACACTGTTATCAGACAGTCCCGCAATCAGGCTGTTGATTTCCTGTTTCGTTAATTCACCGCCATCCCTTTTTTTTCGGATGATCTCTTTAACAAGCATTACATGTTCCTTTGGTGGGTTAATTTCCGGGTGCGGCGTATTTTTTACCACACGGTAAAATTTTTTACCAATTTTAATTTGATTTTCAGGCAATGTGGAGTAGATTTAAAACCAACGATACAGAAATCAAAATTATAATAATCCGATAAATCTGAAAATACTGATAAATATTACCCCAATATTGTCCGAAAAAGAATAAAATAAACATGCAGAAGAAACGATCCCGTATTCAGATCATCAACCAGCAGAAGGTTCTTGACGCCGGAACAGAAGTATTTGCCAAATATGGCTCGCGCGGCGCGACGATTGATCAGATCGCTGACATGGCCGGAATGTCAAAGCCCAATCTGCTTTATTATTTCAGCAGCAAAAAAGATATTTATCGTGCGGTCTTGGAACATACGCTGAATAAATGGCTGTTGTGCCTTATGGAATGGGAAGAAGCGGGGGACCCGAAAGAAACCATTACCGGCTACATTGATACGAAATTTGAATTTTCCCGTGATCATGCGGCGGCCTCACAGGTATTTGCCAATGAAATTCTGGAAGGGGCACCTATTTTAAAGGGCCTTTTGGGGGAGGATTTAAAACGGCTGGTCGGGGAGAATGTCCGGGTGATAGAAAGCTGGATCAGGGCGGGAAAAATTAAACCCATTGAGCCGGTACATCTGATTTTCATGATATGGGCAGTGACACAGCATTATGCCGACTTTTCGGCACAGATTGAAACCCTGACGGGTAAGACGCTGAAGGATGAGGTTTTTTTCCGGCAGGCAAAAGACAGCGTCACTCAAATTATTCTAAATGGAGTTTTAAAATAAAATGAACAGGGTAACGTTGATTGATCACCCCCTTATCAAGCACAAGCTGACGATCATGCGCAAAAAGCAGACCCCGTCACCGCATTTCCGGGCGTTGCTCAGGGAGATCAGCCTGCTTATGGGGTATGAGGTCACGCGCCATCTGCCGCTGGAAAATGAAGAAATTGAAACGCCCATTACCACCATGTCCGCGCCGAAATTGTCGGGACGCCGGATGTGTATTTTTTCCATCCTGCGGGCCGGGGAGGGGTTGGCGCAGGGTCTTCTGGACTTGATTCCGGCGGCACGGGTTGGTCATGTGGGCCTGTATCGGGATCCAAAAGACCTGCATGCGGTGGAATATTATTTCAAGGCTCCGCCCCATCTTGAGGATCGTTTTTGTCTGGTGGTCGACCCCATGCTGGCCACGGGAAATTCAGCTATAGCAGCACTGAACCGCATTAAAAATGCCGGGGCAAAGGATATAACTTTCCTGTGCCTTCTGGCGGCACCGGAAGGCTTGAAGGCTTTGGGTGAGGCGCATCCGGATGTGCATATCTATACGGCGGCCATTGATGAAAAGCTCAATGAGAAAAGCTATATCGTACCGGGTCTCGGCGATGCCGGTGACCGTATTTTCGGGACGTTATAAGTATTTCCTGAAATCTTTTTTTTAGATAAAAAAAGAGGCGGCAAAAGCCGCCTCGGGAGAGTTTGTGTCTGTTTTTAAAATCTGAAGTCAACCGTCGCCGTTACGGTCAGGGGGTTACCGTAAAAGGCTGAGACAACATCAAGTGTCGGGAAATTATAGCCGGCTACTTTATACTTCTTGTCGGTCAGGTTTTTACCGTGAATGCCGACCTGAAGACCGCCGTCACTGGACGTCCAGACAATGCTGGCATCCAAAAGGGCATAGCCGTTCTGATCCAGCAGGGGAATGGGGGTTTCAAAGATAAAAGTCTTGCTCTTAAAGGACACGGCCCCGATCAGATTAACCGCGCCGTCACGGCTGAACAGGCTTAGCGGCAATTCGTAATTCAGCGAGAAATAGCCGGACCATTCGGGCGTATTCTGAAAGACTTTGGTATCGGCTACATTGACGTTAGCCACGATCCATTCCTTGTAATCCGCATTGATATAGCCCATGTTGGCCATGGCGGTCAGATTGTCACTGACAAGGGCCGTGCCTTCAAATTCAACGCCCCATATCTGGCCCTTGCCCGCATTGGTTACCGTGCCGACAAAATCATCATCAATGCCGTCACCATCCGTATCAATGGCTATGGAACCGGGCACCTGAATATCCTTATAGTCACTGTAGAAGGTGGAGATGTTGGTTCTGACCCGGCCATCTGCCAGTACGGATTTTAAGCCAACCTCATAAGAATTCACGATTTCAGGGCGAAAGCCCTTTTTGGCCCGGTTGTCCCCCCGGGGATCAAAGCCGCCGCCCTTGAAGCCCTGACTGAAAGAGGCATAGACATTGACATCTTCGTTGGGCTGCCATTTCAGACTGACCTTGGGGGTGAATTTGGTAAAGGTGCGCTGCTCATTGAAGTTGGCGGTTTCGCGCAATAGAAAAGCTGCGGTATTGCCAAAAGCCGGGGAGCCGATGCCAAGGAAAAGCTGACGCTTGACGGCGGCGGTTCTCTGGTCGCTGGTATAGCGCCCGCCAACGGACAGGCTGACCGTTTCGGACATGTCATAATTGACATCACCGAAGATGGCCCAGGTCTTGGTATTCACATCGCCAAAGGTAAAGCTGGTCACGCCCAGATTACCCAGAATAACGTCAAATTCATCAAAGGCATTGGCGTTCATATAATAAAAACCCAAAATCCCCTGTACTTTGTCAGCCTCATAGAGAAGTTGAAATTCCTGACTGAACTGGTCATTCCGGTAGACCACCGGCACATCAAAGCTGTTGTTGGGCAGGCTGTCGAAATCAATGGGTGATTCTGTCTGATCTTCACGGTAGGCCGTGGTGGATTTCAGAGTTACGGCCTCATTAACTGTCCATTCCGCCGCAGCAGAAACACCCTTTTGTACCACTTCCTGTTTGCCTGTGATGCCGGCGCGGGTATCAAAAACATTCTTCAATAGGGGCGCACTGCCGTTGGCCGGGCTGCTGACCGTCAGGCGGTAGCCGGATTTTTCGTTGGAATCATCCTTGGTATAATCCCCGGTGATCCGGATGAACAGATCCTCGGTTGGTGTCAGCTCGATACTTAGGCGCGCGGCGAAAAGGTCTTTGTTATAATGTTCCTTGCCGTTATTCAGGTTCTTGCCGAACCCGTCCCGGCTGAAATAGGCGACCGACCCGCCGATGGCCACCCCGTCGGATATCTTGGCAGAGGCAGAGGCCAGAACATCAAGCTGATTATAGGTGCCGCCGGAAAGTTTGAGCCGCATCTCTGGCTCGTCCCCGATGCGTTTGGTGACATATTTGATGGCTCCGCCAATGGTGTTACGGCCATATAATGTGCCTTGCGGCCCGCGCAAAACTTCGATGCGCTCCACGTCATAGATTTCCAGAACCGCGCCTTGCGGACGATTCAGATAGACATCATCCAGATAAATCCCGACCCCGGCTTCAAATCCGGCAACCGGGTCCTGCTGTCCCACGCCGCGTATGAAAGCAGTAATGGTGCTGTTGGTCCCCCGGGAGACTTTAAGGGTTGTATTGGGCGTGCTTTGGGCCAGAAAAGTAATATCCGTGGCCCCCACCTTGTTCAGATATTCTGCGCTGAAGGCCGTCACGGCGACCGGCACGCTTTGCAGGCTTTCATCCCGGCGGCGGGCGGTAACAATAACCTCTTCCAGAACCAGACCGTCCTTGGCGGCATCCTCGGCGCGGGCCATGGGGCCGGTGACGGTTATAACTGCGGTCAGTGCAATACTGGATAACAAGGATTTCTTCATAAGTTGATTATTCAAAGTTCTTCTCCCGGAGATATTATCAAAAATTATTTTGTAAACAGGCAACGTCATTCATTCCTCATAATCTAGCACGATCAATCAAATCTGTGACCCTAGACCATGGTCCATATGGTCGAACCGTCATAACCTCCGCCATTATGTCCGGGAATATTATAAATTACCTTGGGAATCTTATGAGTGAAACTATAAGCATGATTGGTCTTGTCGGGGGATTGTTGCTGCTGATTATTCTGACCATTCGCGGGGTCAATGTGATGATCGCGGGGCCGTTGGCAGCACTCTTGGTGGCCGTTTTGGGGGGGCTTGCCCTGTTTCCGCAGATTGCGGAACCTGGGCAGGCGGATTATGTGGCCAGCTATATGAAAGGCTTTTCCGGCTTCATCTTTTCATGGTTTCCGATTTTTATTCTTGGGGCAATTTTCGGCAAGGTGATGGAGGACAGTGGGGCCGCCGACAGTATATCCCACTGGATTGTCGGCAAGCTGGGTTTGAAACATGCGGTTTTTGCCATTGTCGCCGCCTGCGCGGTATTGACTTATGGCGGGGTCAGCCTGTTTGTGGTGGCCTTCTCTGTCTATCCCATGGCGCTTAGCCTGTTCAAGCAGGCCAACCTGCCGCGACGCTTCATTCCGGCGGCTTTGGCTTTTGGCTCTGTGACCTTTACCATGACCTCTGCCGGGTCGCCGGAAATACAGAATGTTATCCCGATCAAATATCTGGGCACCACCCTCTATTCCGGCTGGCAGGTCAGCATTGTGGTGGCCATCTTTATGGCGAGTTTTGGCTATTGGTGGCTGCGGCGTATGATTGCTAAGGCGGTTCTGGCCGGGGAATGTTATGACGAGCGGGCAAATGATCCGGTGATCGAAATGAACGGCAATCTGCCCAATCCCATAATAAGCCTGTTGCCGCTTATTATGGTTCTGGGCGTGTCCTTCGCCTTCCATGACAGCCTGAAGCAATCGGCTCTCCTGATTGCCCTCACATGCGGGGTGCTTAGCACCATCGGGCTGAACTGGGGAAAATTTAAGAACCTTGAGGCGGCGTTATCATCGGGCACCGCCGGGGCCTTGATCGCTATTGGCAATACCGCCGCCGTTGTCGGCTTTGGTACGGTGGCCAAGGCTTCTCCGGCCTTTGGGGTTGTGGTTGAGGCCATGACCAGCCTGCCGGGCCATGAATTGATCGGGGCCGCCGTTGCGGTCAGTGTGATTGCAGGCCTGACCGGCTCTGCTTCGGGCGGACAGTCCATCGCCCTGCCCATTCTGGCCCCTCATTATCTGGAACTTGGGGTTGATCCGGACGCCCTTCACCGGGTTATCGCCATATCATCCGGTGCGCTGGACAGTTTGCCGCATAATGGCTATGTCGTGACCACTATCCGAGCCATTTGCGGTGAAAAATATAAAGATGCCTACGGACCCCTTGCGGCCCTGACGGTAATTGTGCCACTGTTAGGGGTGGTAATGGCCATAGGATTGTTTTTGATATGAAAAAATTTACGTTAATAAGCGCAATCATTGTTTCGGCATTTTCTTTGAGTTCCTGTGACAATGGTCAAAATAACAGGGCGCAAGCCCCGGATTTTCTGGTGGGTGACCTGATACGCAGTCATTACGACGGCAAGGCCGATGACCTGTTGACCGGGGGTCTTGGGGTCGCGGGATTGCAGTCGCAGGTGCCGCCAATATTCAAGGATGCGGACAAGCCAACCCCGGCGGAACTTCGGACCTATGCCATCTATACCAATTACCGCGCCCTGAGTGATGTCACCACGGCGGGTGGATTTGGCCGCTTGTATGGCCCCAATGTGGGGAATGACAATAAAGACGGTAAAATCGCCGGGACAGAATATCTGAGTTTTATGAAGCTGGATTCCAGGCATCAGAATGTAACCCTGATGATTCAGATACCCGATGATTTTGATGCGGAAACCCCCTGCCTGATTACCGCACCGTCTTCCGGATCACGGGGCATTTACGGGGCCATCGGGACCGTGGGCGAATGG
>JAADFR010000065.1 GCA_013152755.1 Alphaproteobacteria bacterium | reverse complement strand
CACATCGGCAGGGGTTCTGTTATCAAACAGGTTTTTGACATATATATCAAAGCGCACATCCTGCCACTCAAGGCCCGTATGGATATTAACCCTGGTGGTCGGGGCGATAATGGCGAGGTTATGAACCTGAACAAAACGGCTCGATTTATAATTCAGATCGCCCTGCAGAAAGAAATCCATGCCGTCCCGGACCGGTGTGGTAAAACGTGATGACAGATTAAAACTGTGTTTTGGCGCCCGCGGGGTCCGGTTACCCGCTACCGAGGGATCTCCTGTCAGCCGGGCCTGGGTTTCATCGTCAAATTTCCTGAATATCCCGTTGGCAAAGCCATAGCTTGCGGAAATAGTCCAGTGGTCATCTGGTTTTGCCTGTAGTTCAGCCTCAAATCCCCATATCTCGGTCTTGCCAGCATTATGAATCAGCGGGCGCGCCCGGCGATGGCCAATTACCGGAAAGGATGTGGTCAGCTGCTGCTCGGTCCAGTCAATGAAAAAACCCGCAACATTGACAGTTAGCCTGCCGTCCATCCAGCCGGTTTTTGCCCCTATCTCATAATTCCACATTTTCTCCTCATTGTAGGTAAGGAAATCAGCCAGCCTTGTTCGTTCAGACTCCGGGACAGAACTGCTGAACAGGTCACCGTTAAAGCCGCCAGGTTTGGTGCCTTTGGCAACGGTCATGTATAGTCTGGCCTGTGGGGTGACTTTATAGGCGAGGGAGAAGCGCGGGGTCAGGCTGTTGAAAGTTTCTGACTTGAAACCGGAGTCAGGTTCAATGGAAATTCTGTCCCAGTTGCGCCGTACCTCAACAGTTGCCGTCAGATTTTCGGTAATGTCGCCTTCAAAAGAGGCAAAGAGCGCATAGTTGCTCACCCGCGCGATAGGAGACGTCGTGACGCTCGGTCGGCGGCCAAAGGGAGCCATCAGGACGTCATCTGTGCGCTGATGATAATAATATGCCCCGGCCAGCCAGCGGACCGGACCGCCATCATTGTAATTTATCCGCAGTTCCTCTGAATAGCTTTCAACCTTGGTATCTGACAGGACATGAAAGGCCCCGCCCAGTGCCGCAACTGGCAGGAAATCATTATCGCGCTGATCTTTCAGGCGGTCTTTATTATAGGATGATATGGAGGTAAGCCGGTAATTCTCCCCTTCCCTGTCCATAATCAGGCTGGTGCGGAAAATATTCCGTTTAAGGCCCGGATCTTTGAAAACATCAAGATTGAGCGCCACACTGTCAGGGGATTTTATGGTGCCGCAAAAATATCCGGACGTGGCGAGAAAACAATTATTAGCGGAGGCGGGCTGAAGCGCATTGGCAGAATGACCATCATCATCCTGCTGATAGGAAATTTTGAGATAGGCCCCGAAATTATCGCCAGCCTTCAGGCTTAACCCCCCGGTGATGCTCTGGCTCTTTTCCTGACCAACCATGCCGCCGCCCGGCCCGGTATTATGATATTCCCCGCCATACTCATACTGGCGCACCGAGAGAAACATGCCCAGCTTGTCCTTTATCAGCGGGCCGGACAGCCGACCTGAAAATTCAAATTCATTATGAGTGGCCGCCCGGGCAGAAATTTGCCCCTCCAGCGTGTCACCTGGACGTTTTGTGATATAATTCACCGCCCCCGCCAATGTCGCCCGGCCATAAAGGGCTGATCCCGGTCCTTTGAGAATCTCTACCCGCTCCAAATCAAAAAGCGCCGTTGAGGCTATACCGCCCGGCATAAAAACACCGTCAATAAAAAAGGCCACATTCGATGACCCGAGGATATTGGACATGCCCCGGATTACCGGGCGTTGCAGATTATTACGGCCAAAGGCTTCATCAAAGGAAAAATTTGCCGTAAAAGCCGCAATATCCTTTATGCCTAACAGTCCCCCCTCTTCAATCATGGAAGACGACAAAACCGTCACCGAAGCCGGAATATCCAGTATTTTCTCCCGACGTTTGCGGGAGAAAACCACTATTTCATCCATAACCTCGTCAGGAAGGATAGCCGCCTCGGCAGCATCAGCAATATTCAGTACAGGGAAAGCAAGAAATGTTCCGGATAAAACCGACAGAGTGATCTTCCCAATAATTATCCCCAGTCCCCCCGTAAAGGAAGAAAGGTTTTTCTCATGACATCCACGATATTTTCTTAAAATCATATTCTTACTTTCAACTGTTCCCCAATTCCTGACTATAATATTTATAATCCATAGGTGTGAATTTATGTCTACTCCTTGACTTTCATCAAACATCTGACTGCTGTCTCGGAATTATAATTACTTAATATATTTAAGGGCTTGGCCGTTTCCAAGTAAAGAAGAATCCTTGATATGTATCAAAGATTTTTTACCTCCCCACAATAACATTCATTTCAAGTACATCATTACAGTTCTGAGTAATCCGCCGAATTATAATCACTAATATTAGGAGAGAAATAAAATGAAACCTTTAACCAAATTTTGGAAAACCACGTTGATAGCCGGGACCGCCCTTGCGGTATTCCCACTATCGGGAGCCATAGCCGGGGACTATAAAACGGCGGACAACACCCTTGGAAAGCTTGGGCTGACAATTGATGGTATGAAAACCAATGACCCAATTCTGACCACAGAAGAATTCAAGACCGGCAAAGATATCTTTTTCCAGCGCTGTGCCGGATGCCACGGCGTGTTGCGCAAAGGTGCGACGGGTAAGGCACTGACAGTCGATATCACCCGCGAATTAGGCTATGATTACCTGCAAGCGTTCATTACCTACGGCTCGCCTGCCGGCATGCCCAACTGGGGTACGTCCGGTGAACTGACCGATGCCGAGATCAGTATTATGGCGCGTTACATCATGACTGATCCGCCGCAGCCGCCTGAATTTGGGATGCCGGAAATAATGAAAACCTGGCGGGTCCTGGTGGCACCAAAGGATCGCCCAACCAAAAAGATGAATAATCTCGACATCGACAATATTTTCTCGGTCACGTTGCGCGATACGGGCGAGGTTGCGCTGATTGATGGTGACAGCTATAAGATCGTCACCATAATCAAAACCGGTTATGCGGTACATATCAGCCGGATTTCAGCTTCGGGTCGATATCTCTATGTGATTGGCCGTGATGCCAAGGTCGACATGATCGACCTGTGGATGAAGGTGCCGCGTACCGTTGCCGAGGTAAAAATCGGCACCGAGGCACGCTCGGTCGAAACCTCTAAATTCCCGGGTTATGAGGATAAATACGCCATTGCCGGGGCCTATTGGCCGCCGCAATATGTGATTATGGACGGCGATACGCTGAAACCGATCAAGGTCGAAAGCACCCGTGGCATGACCGAGGACACGCAGGTTTACCATCCCGAGCCACGTGTGGCCTCGATCGTGGCCTCTCACTTCAAGCCCGAGTTCATTGTCAGCGTCAAGGAAACCGGCAAGGTTCTGATGATTGACTATTCCGATATCAAGAATCTGAAGGTAACCGAGATCCCTGCCGAACGCTTTCTGCATGATGGCGGGTTCGACAGCACCGGACGCTACTTTCTTGTAGCTGCGAACGCGCGCAACAAAGTAGCCATTATTGATACCAAGACCGATAAGCTGGTCAAGGTGGTCGAAACCGGCGGCGTGAAACCGCATCCGGGCCGTGGGGCCAACTTCATCCACCCGGTCTACGGGCAGGTCTGGGCTACATCGCATCTTGGTGACGAAACGATCTCGCTGATTGGTACCGATCCAGTAAAACACCCGGATCAGGCTTGGAACGTAGTGCAAACCTTCGAAGGACTTGGCGGTGGTGCGCTGTTTATCAAGACGAATCCGAATTCGGATCATCTCTATGTGGACGCGCCGCTCAATCCTGATGCAGATCTTTCCGGTTCGGTTGCTGTATTCGACATCAGCAAGCTGGGCAAGGACGAGCCTGAGTTCAAAATCCTGCCGATTGCCAAATGGGCCAAGATCAAAAAAGGCCAGCCGCGCGTTGTTCAGGGCGAGTTTAACAAAGCAGGTGACGAAATCTGGTTCTCGGTCTGGAATTCCAAGGATAAGGACTCGGCCATCGTTGTGGTTGATGACAAGACGCTGAAGTTAAAGCATGTCATCAAAGACCCACGCTTGGTCACCCCGACCGGCAAATTCAACGTCTATAATACTCGGAACGACGTTTACTGAACACATTAAAAGGGGGCTTCACGGCCCCCTTTTAAAAACCCGAAAATTTTTCCCTCTGCCACGGCCCTCGCCGGAATATGACGTTTCCGCTAGTGCCATAATTCATCTAAATAGCCAGGTACAGATGCCTGAGTTTAACGCGAGCGGTTTGGTTTGAGAAGTGCCAGTCTGCTTTTGCGTTGTGTTTGTATCGATAGTTTTCCCAAGCATATACTTCGACGCCAAGCGTTGCTTTAGTGCCGATACGCCGATCAAGGCATTGTGTGGAGAGCACGCTGAGTTCGGTTTTCCTCAGACCGGATCACCCGAATATTCTGAAAACACGTCACAGCATTGCCCATTGGACGGGAGAATCCGGGCAGCCTGAAGCGGCAATAAAACTATATATAAGGTCTGCTCAGTGACCAAAAACGGATTCTTGATTCTGATCATCCGGACATTTTAGAAACATGGAATAGAATAGCAAAACTAAAGAAGAACCCTGAGTAAATTATCAAAGCTCTGGAACTATTTGATCTTCTATTAGCCGAGTTGGCCCCCACCGCCAACCCCAAATATCAGGTCGTTTTGGAAATAAGGAATGAAATTGCAGATTTGAAAGAACAGTAAAATAATCTGTAATAATTTGTAACAACCCGGCCATAGATTCACATTTTCCTCTACTTTGAGGAGTATCAAAAGCAGGCAAATATCTTGTTGTAAATACTACGTTCTACACATATTTTTTCACCTACATAAAACCTGCATAATGGCTTAAAAGCGGAATTTTATTGAAAATTCCTGCTGCTTGATTTAGCACTAAAATACTTTAAAAGCAGCATGTTAACTTAAGTTAAACGTTGCTATTTCAAGGTGTTAAAAAACTGGCTGGAAATCCTGTTAATCTATTTGTCGCAGGTTCGAGCCCTGCTCGGGGAGCCATCTCTTTTCAAGCACTTACGCCCACATTTGGTCTGCTAATTTATCAGGCCTAATATAATCTCAACGAAGAAAACTGAGAAATAAATATGTGGCGAGGATAACAGCTACCCACATGACCATACTGCCCACAGGATAATTACGTGAAAGCAACCCGCTAAGCCTTTCATGCCTTTGAGCAAGATTATCCAGACGCTTATCCAACCGGGTTATAAACGCTCGGCGTATTGTGTTGTCCATCTTATATATCACCTTGCCAACTTTCTGAATTACTGTTGGAAACATCCGGCGATAAAGCCAATCCGCATCCAAAACCACTGACCGTAATTCAGGGGGATATAATCCTTTCAGGTTAAGCCAGACGAAGGCCAGAGCCGAGAAGAACAGCAATTGGGTCTGTGCAAGCACATGGGTCGCATCATAGGGGTTATACCCGGTATCATAAGGCAACAGCGAATAGAGAGCTGAGGGATAGACACCAATGCCAATACAAAGGCACGCGGCAATAAACATGGCAATTAACATATTCTTGGGCGGGTCGCTGGCGCGGATTCCTGAATCATGGGCAAAGAAAGCAAAATACGGGATTTTAATCCCCGCATGATGGAAAACCCCTGCGGAGGCGAAAAGCAACATGAGCCATATCCAGTCATATCCATTTTCCAGCGCAGCAGACATCACCATGGACTTGCTGACAAAGCCACTGAACAGAGGGAAAGCCGAAATGGATGCCGCCCCCACAATACATAATATTGTGGTTTTAGGCATGGTTTTATATAAGCCGCCCAGATCAGAACCATTGATCCGCCCCGTCATTTGAAGCACCGCCCCCATGGACATAAACAACAGGCCCTTGAAGATAACATCGTTAAAAGCATGGGCAATGGCCCCGTTAATGGCAAGCGCCGTACCGATGCCGATGCCGACAACCATAAAGCCCACCTGATTTATCAGGCTATAGGCCAACACCCGGCGCAGGTCATTTTCAATCACCGCAAAAAATATGGGGAAACAGGTCATAGCCGCACCAATATATACCAGTAACTCTGTGCCGGGATAGCCCCGGGCCAAGGCATAAACGGCAACTTTGGTGGTAAAGGCGCTAAGGAAGACAGTGCCGGTCACCGTGGCCTCTGGATAAGCATCTGTGAGCCAGTTATGAAATATGGGAAAGGCGCATTTGATACCTTGATACCAAAGGCAATAAAAATAAGCCAACCCGCCATACCTTCCAGACCAATTTTGCCAAATTCCAGGCTGCCGTTCTCCGCGCCGTAAAATAAGGCCCCCGCCAACAGAATAACCCCCGATAAAACCTGAATGATCAGATAACGCATACCTGCCGAATAGGCCCGTTCTGTTCTGCGGGCCCAGATAAGAAATACCGAGGTCAAAGCCAGAAGTTCCCAAAAAACAAACAGGGTCAGTAAATCACCGGCGAATACGGCCCCCAGAGCACTGCCGGCATATAACATAGCCGCCACTTGCTGCATGGTATCACGGATATGCAGGGAATAGACGATGGCAATGAAAGCAGCGATGTGAAACACATAACCAAACATCAGGCTCAATTTATCAACCCGGTAGGGTATTAACTGATAATCAAGAAAAGAAAGCTGAAAAGACAAGCCGTCCGGCACCATCCAGAGATGAATGGCCCCCACCACCGGAATGGCAATCATGATGGCACTACGCAAGATCCCACGGGTAAACAGAATAACGACGGCACCAATGAAGAAGGGGACAAAGGGCGGTATCTCAAACATCCACATCATGGCCCCCTGTCTTCAGTTTATTCTTCTCTTCCTCACTGTCATAATAATCCTCCGGGCGCATGAGGAAACGGCGCATTCCGGTAGCTACCAGCACCAGAACGACACAACCGACAAAGCCATAAATCGGATAAAACCCCCATATATTTTCCCAGCTGTGATATATATGGCGGTTAATGACAAAATCCAGACCAAACAGGATCAGACAGCTTCCATAGAGCGCATATAAAACACGCTTTATATTTTGCGGGTTATCGAACAGGTATTTTTTGTCATCATTCATTTTTTTATTATTCATGGGCTGTTCCCGGCATCTCCAGTATGGCCGCCGCCAATTCATATAATGGTTGTGGGTAGACAAAGAGGACTAGGCAGCCTGTCGCCGTAATGCAGATCGCGATTAATGACGCCGTTGGGGCTTCCTTAATGCCAACCTGATCCACTACCTGATCTTTTCCCGGGAAAAAGGCCCGGTAAGGTATGGGCAAGAGATAGGCAATACTCAGCAACGAACTGATCATTAACACAATCATAAGCCCCCATTGGGCTGTCTCTAGTGTCCCCATAAGCAAGAACCACTTGCTCCAGGTACCACCTGTGGGCGGAACCCCAATAATGCTGAGACTGGCTATGAAAAATGCCGCCATGGTAATGGGCATCTGTCGGCCTATGCCCCGCATTTCACTGATATTCGATTTATGGGTCGCGACCAATATGGCCCCGGCACAGAAAAACAACGTGATTTTACCGAAAGCATGCATGGCAATATGCATCGAACCACCGATAATGCCGGCGGATGAGGCCAGCAGCGCCCCAATGGTGATATACCCCAATTGGCTCACCGTAGAATAAGCCAGCCGGGCTTTTAAGTTATCCTGCCGCATGGCGATAAGCGAGGCCAACAATACGGTGGCCCCCGCCAGATAGAGCAAGAACTGAGTGCTGGGCAATTCCTGTAACAGGTCAATGCCAAAGATAAAGACACTGACCTTTAAGACTGTGAAGACACCGGCCTTAACCACGGCAACGGCATGTAACAGGGCACTCACCG
>JAADFR010000064.1 GCA_013152755.1 Alphaproteobacteria bacterium | reverse complement strand
TGTGACAAAATAGTGCCGGGGTTGCTGATCGGGGCGTTATCCTTCGGCCATCTGCCGGGCATATTTATGCCAGCCGGTCCCATGACATCGGGCCTGCCCAACGGGGAGAAGGCCCGTGTGCGGCAATTATATGCCGAGGGCAAGATAGGGCGGGATGAATTGCTCGTTGCGGAAAGCCAGTCCTATCACGGGCCGGGCACTTGCACTTTTTTTGGCACCGCCAATTCCAATCAGATGTTGATGGAAATCATGGGATTGCACCTGCCGGGTAGCAGCTTTGTCAATCCGGGGACAGAGGTGCGCACCGCCATGACCCGCGCCGCCACGCGTCAGATGAAAGCGGCCCCCATTCTGGCCGATATCATTGATGAAAAGGCGCTGGTCAACGGCATGGTCGGGTTGCTGGCCACGGGCGGTTCAACCAACCATACCCTGCATCTGATGGCCATCGGTCATGCCGCCGGGGTTCAGCTTAACTGGCAGGATCTGGCGGACCTGTCCGATGTGATCCCGCTGCTGACCAGAATTTACCCCAACGGGCTGGCGGATGTGAATCATTTTCAGGCCGCTGGCGGCATGGCCTGCCTGATGGGGGAATTAAGGGATGCGGGGCTACTTCATAATGAGGTGAACACGATAATGGGTAAGGGGCTTGATGCCTATGTCAAGGAGGCCTTTTTGCAGGATGGTCAGGTGATCTGGAAAGACGGTGCTGTGGCGAGCCATGATCAGAATATCCTGCGTTCGGTATCCGCACCTTTCAGTGCGGACGGCGGCATGAAACTGCTCAGCGGTAATCTGGGCCGGGCGGTCATTAAAACCTCGGCAGTTAAAGAAAAACACCGCAAGGTCATGGCCCCGGCGGTGGTGTTTTCCTCTCAGGATGACATGCTGGCTGCTTATGACCGAGGCGAATTGGACAAGGATTTTGTCGCCGTGGTCCGCTTTCAGGGGCCAAAGGCCAACGGCATGCCCGAATTACATAAATTGACCCCTTCGCTGGGGGTGCTTCAGGACCGGGGGTTTCAGGTAGCCTTGATTACCGATGGCCGTATGTCGGGGGCTTCGGGCAAGGTGCCGTCCGCCATTCACCTGACGCCGGAGGCTCTGGAAGGCGGGTCGATTGGCCTTGTGCGGGACGGCGATGTTATAGAGCTTGACGCTATGTCCGGCACATTAACTCTGCATGTGCCGGCGGATGAATTGAACAAACGTATCCAGGCCACCGCCGACCTTGCTGCCAATGATATTGGCATGGGCCGCGAGCTGTTTGGGGCGTTCCGCGCCGTTGTGGGGTCGGCAGAAACAGGGGCCAGTATATTCAGCTGGGAGGGGGCAGCATGACGGTGGATGCGCCCATATTGGTGGCGGATATCGGCGGCACCAATGCCCGCTTCGCCATTGCCCGCACCGGGGGGCGGATCAGTCTTGAGCAAGTGCAAATTCTGGCCACCCGTGATTATGACAGCCTTCAAGCGGCGGCCTTGGCTTACCTTGGGCAAACAACGGGGCCGCGTCCTACGCTGGCCTCCATCGCCATTGCCGGGCCTGTGGTCGGCGATTATATCCGGATGACCAACTGCCCCTGGGCATTCAGCCGTGAGAGCCTTACGGCGGAGCTTGGTATGACACGGGTCATCCTGCTTAATGATTTTGAGGCTATTGCTTCGGCATTACCTTATCTTGACGCGGATAATCTGCTTAATATTGGTCAGGCGACTGGGGATATGCAGGCGGGCGGGACAAAACTGGTGATTGGCCCCGGTACCGGCATCGGGGTGGCGGCCATCACGCCCATTGGCGATGGCTGGAAAGTTTTGACCAGTGAGGGCGGCCATGTGGGTTTCGCCCCCGCAGACGATCTGGAGCGCCAGATTTTGCGAACCGTTAAATATAAATACCCCAGAGTATCCGTGGAGCGGGTCATCTCGGGGCAGGGATTCAGCACTCTGCATCAGGCCTTGGCTACCCTGCGCGGGGAGGAGGTGGAAAAACTAACCCCTTCTGAAATTACCCGCCGGGCGCTCCGTGACCCGGATAGCCATTGCGGACAGGTGGTAGATATATTTTGCAGCATCCTCGGCACGTTCGCCGGCGATATGGCTGTGACCTTCAATGCCACTGGCGGGGTTTATCTGGCGGGGGGTATATTACCCAAAATTCAGGATTTCTTTCTGGGCAGCCAGTTCCGCGCCCGGTTTGAGGACAAGGGACGGCTTCATTATGTGAAGACTATCCCCACAGTACAAATCATGGAAAAACAGCCTGCGCTGGTCGGTGCCGCCGCCCGGACGCAGGGTAAATTTTATTAAGACAAGAGACATATTATGAGCCACCAAAATCTGAAATTCAAATCCCTGCTTGATGGCACCCGTATTATTCCGGTGATGGTGATTAAATCTCTGGCCGATGCGGTGCCTATGGCTTGCCGCCTTGTGGATGAGGGCTTTAGGGTGCTGGAGGTTACGTTGCGCACCGATTGCGCGCTGGACGCGGTGCGGGAAATTATCGCCCATGTCCCGGAGGCCATTACCGGCGTTGGTACAGTGACAGAAGCGGCTCATCTGATTGCCGCCCATGAGGCCGGGGCGGCTTTCGCGGTTAGCCCGGGGGCCACGGATGCCCTGATCACCGCCGCAGAGCAGATACCCCTGCCGCTCTTGCCCGGTGTCAGCACCGCTAGCGAGGCCATGGCCTTACAGGCAAAGGGCTATCGTTACCTGAAATTATTTCCGGCGGAAGCCGTGGGCGGACGAACGTTGCTTAAATCCCTGAACGGCCCCTTGCCGGAGTTGAAATTCTGCCCTACCGGCGGCATTAATGCCGCGCTGGCCGAGGATTATCTTGACCTGCCCAATGTGGTCTGCGTTGGCGGCTCATGGATGGTTTAGCCCCATAAGGCCCGGTCATAGGGATAGATCAACCCGTCCTCAAGGCGCAAGGAAGGCGTGCGGTCATGGATCAGCATGGACGCACCGTCAAGATCACGGTATTTACACAGGCTGGCGACCACAAAGCCCGGTGCCATGGACAGGGATGAGGCACTCATACAACCCATCATCAGGCCGAACCCTTTGGCCTGTGCCACTTTTGCCAGCAACAGGGCCTCGGTCAGGCCGCCGGTCTTGTCCAGTTTAATATTGATCATGTCATAACGCCCGACCAGAAAGTCAAGGTCATCACGGTCCCGGCAACTTTCATCGGCGCCCAGGGGCAGGGGCGATTGATAGTCAATCAGGCCGCTGTCCTGTCCCCGCTTCAGGGGCTGTTCAATCATTTTAACGCCGATTTCCTTTAGCTGGGGCGCATAGCGTTCAAGCTCTGCCAGCGTCCAGTCCTCATTGACATCGACAATGAAATCCGCATCAGGGGCCCCGGCGCGGACGGCACGCATTCTTTCCATGACCAGCTCACGGTTAAGCTTGATTTTTAACAGGCTAAATCCGGTAAAGCTGCGGGCTTTATTTTCCATCCATTCGGGGTCGCCAATACAAACTGTAATATCGCCTTCGAGCGGGGCGGCGGGTTCGGCAAGCCCTGAAATCTGCCAGACGCTCTGGCCCGTGGTCTTGGCTTCCAGATCCCACAGGGCGCAATCAAGGGCATTGCGGCCCGAACAGGCGGGCATCAGCTCCTGCAATTCCGCGCGGGTGATGCCCTGCTCTATGCGGCTCTGGGCTTGTGTGAGGCGGTCATATTCACCGGACAGGGATTGGCCAAGGAATTCCTGGGGGCAGCTTTCGCCGCGCCCGATAATACCGTCCTGCTCCAATTCCACCACAAGAAGGCCGACTTCGGTGATGGGGCCACGGGCAATGATAAAGGGTTCTTTCAGCTCGCGGCTGTCTTTGGTGAGGGTCATTTTCATCAGATTTTATCCTTGATCAGCTTGTCCACGATGGGGCCAACGCCCGTACGTACTGGATCGGCGCAGGGCAGACCCAATTCATCCTCGGTCTTTTTCAGGTAATCCATGGCCGCATCCTCGCTTAAAGACGATGTGTTGATATTAATTCCGATACAGGTAATGTTCGGATTGGTGCGCCCCCCCATCTGCAAATTCAGGGCAATACAGTCCTTGAGGGTGGGCAGGGCATAGCCTTCGATACCCTTGACATTCTCCCGTCCTGCCTGATGACAGACGACGATGGCATCGGCCTGCGCGCCGTGGAGCAGTCCAAGGGATACCCCGGCGTAAGCCGGATGATAGAGGGAGCCTTGCCCCTCCAGTATATCCCAGTGATCGGGGCTGTTGGCCGGGCTTAAGTATTCTGTGGCGCCGGAAATAAAGTCAGACACCACCGCGTCCACGGAAACGCCGGACCCGGCGATCAGGATGCCTGTCTGTCCGGTGGCCCGGAATGTGGCTTTCAGGCCCCGGCTTTGCATTTCCTTTTCCAGCGCCAGCGCCGCATACATCTTGCCGACCGCGCAGTCGGTGCCGACGGTTAGCAGTCTCTTGCCCTCGCGCGGTGCGCCGGTACCCACATTGAAGGATTGGGTCGGGAAACGCACATCAAAAATCCGGCGGTTATATTTTTCCGCCGCCGCTTTTAATTCCGGCACCTCGGCAAGGCGCACATGCAAACCGCTGGCAATATCAAGTCCGGCTTTCAATCCTTCCATCAGGAAGTCCAGCCAGTTTTGGGGGAGTTTTCCGCCCTGCGGCGCGACACCGATCAATATGGTTTTAAGGCCAGCGTCCACGGCGGCTTTCATGTCATAATCGGGCAGGCCCAGATCAACACCGCCGGGAAAACGAAACTGTCCCGCCGCCTGTTCCGGGCGCCAGTATTTCACCCCGGCGGCGGTTTTGGCATATATGGCGTCCTGAACATCGCCAACGAATAAAAGATAGGGCTTTTTAATCATATTACGAACCTTCCAATGGGGAATATGAGATAGACTTAACATATAATTTTACAAAGTAAAATTAATAGCTTTTGACCCTAAAGTTTTTTCTTTGTATATAGTTGTACATACAGATTTTAGAATGAAGAAGGTTTATCCATGAAAATCAATCCGGGAAAAGTTTCTCTCTCCAGCCTGCGGTCATTTTATGAAGCGCTGGAACCCCTTGAGCTTCCGGCATCCGCATGGCAGGATATTGATAAAAGCCATGATATGGTGTTGGATATTCTGGCGAAAGATACGACAGTTTATGGCATTAACACGGGCTTTGGCCTGTTGGCGCAAACGCGAATCCCCAATGATCAGCTTAACCTGCTTCAGGAGAATCTGGTGCTGTCCCATAGTGCGGGCGTTGGCGATGATTTAAAGGCGGATCTGGTGCGGCTGATCATGCTGCTGAAAATTATCAGTCTTGCGCGGGGCTATTCTGGGGTCCGGCGAGTGGTTGTGGAGACACTCCTGCTGTTTCTGGACAAAAATATCATCCCCGCCATTCCGGCCAAGGGGTCGGTGGGCGCGTCCGGTGATCTGGCGCCTTTGGCTCATATGGCACTGGCCCTGATTGGCGAGGGTCATGTCTATTATGGCGGCGCGCGTATGGCGACTGGTACGGCCTTGAAAAAAGCCGGGATTACGCCGCTGATCCTTGGCCCGAAAGAGGGCTTGGCCCTTTTGAACGGCACCCAGACCTCGACGGCGCTAGCGCTGGCGGGATTATTCGCGGCGGAAAATTTATTTGCGGGGGCGGTTGTGGCCGGGGCCATGTCCGTGGATGCGCTTCAGGGCAGTATCGCCCCCTTTGATGCCCGGATTCATGCGGCGCGGGGTCAGCCGGGCCAAATGGCGGTGGCGCAAAAATACAAGGGGTTGATTGAGGGCAGCCGCATATTGAACTCCCATGTGAATTGTGAACGGGTGCAGGACCCCTATTCCCTGCGCTGTCAGCCACAGGTCATGGGGGCCTGCCTAGACCTTATGCATCAGGCCAGCAAGACCCTGTTGACCGAGGCCAATGCGGTGACCGATAATCCGCTGATTTTCTGTGACAATGGCGATGTGATTTCCGGCGGCAATTTCCATGCGGAGCCGGTGGCTTTTGCCGCGGATACGCTGGCCCTTGCTATCGCCGAAATCGGGGCCATTTCAGAACGGCGCATCGCTATTCTGGTGGACCCGAAAATGAGCGGCCTGCCTGCCTTTCTGGTGGATAACAGCGGGGTTAATTCGGGCTTTATGATTGCCCAGGTCACGGCGGCGGCACTGGCGTCCGAGAATAAATCCCTCGCCCATCCGGCCAGTGTCGACAGCCTGCCCACCTCGGCCAATCAGGAGGATCATGTGAGCATGGCCACCTTTGCCGCCCGCCGCCTTGGCGAAATGGCGCAGAACTCGGTTGATGTGGTGG
>JAADFR010000063.1 GCA_013152755.1 Alphaproteobacteria bacterium | reverse complement strand
ACCCGCCGCCTTGTGGGCTCCGGTGCCGGATATTTTTCCATGTATAACCGCAACAAGAAAAGCATATGCTTGAATCTGAAATTGCCTGATGGCCTTGGGGTGGCCAAAAGCCTGATCAAAGAGGCGGATATTGTGATTGAGAATTTCAGGCCGGGCGCCATGGATAAGCTCGGCCTTGGTTATGACGATTTGTCACAGGATAACCCGGCGTTGATCTATTGCTCTGAAAAGGGGTTTCTGGCCGGGCCTTATGAACATCGTACGGCCTTGGATGAGGTGGCGCAAATGATGGGAGGGCTGGCCTATATGACCGGGCCGCCGGGCAAACCCCTGCGGGCCGGGGCCAGCGTCATTGATGTGATGGGCGGCATGTTCGGGGTGATCGCTATCCTCGCGGCCCTGAAACAGCGGGAGGGGACAGGCAAAGGCCAATATGTGAAATCGTCTTTGTTTGAAAGTTCAGTCTTTCTGGTGGGTCAGCATATGGCCCAATATGCGGTGACCGGACAGGCGGCAAACCCCATGCCGGTGCGCATCTCCGCCTGGGCCATTTATGATGTCTTTGATACCGGAGATGACCAGCAGGTCTTTGTCGGTGTGGTGTCCGACAGCCAATGGGTTAACTTCTGTGCGGCCTTTGGTCTGGACGACCTTGGGGAGGACCCGGAATATGCCCTGAATGCCGGGCGGGTCAAGAATCGTGACAGCTTGATGCCGCGCATCCGGGCGTTATTCAAGACCTATGACAAGCAGGATTTAATGGCAAAGCTGGAACATACGGGGCTGCCTTTTGCCCCTATTTCACGGCCAGAGGACATGTTTGATGACCCTCATCTGCGGGAGTCCGGTGCCTTGGTGTCGCTGAAGTTGCCGGAGGGTGGGACGGCGGAACTGCCGGCACTGCCGCTGGAAATGGCGGGCCGAAAGTTTGGCCTGCGCCATGACTTGCCGGGCGCGGGGCAACATACGGCGGAAATCCTGTCTCAAATGGGCTTTGATGAGGCCGCTATTCAGGAAATGTCGGCGGCTGGCGCGGTAGAGTAACTACTGGCGCGTGGACCAGAAATTGGCCTGTTCCCCCTTGATGCGGGACAGGTCAAGGTTCAGCTGATAATGATCGGGCCGGTAATAGATGGTGATATATTCAACGGGCCGGTCATTGCTGTCATAAACGATGCGCGTGACCTTGATCAGGGGAGAGCCGATATTGACCATCAGGGCAGAGGCCGTTGTACTGTCGGCCAATGTGGCAGTAATGGTTTGGCGGGCGCGGGCAATGGCGATGCCCGCCCGTTCAATAAGGGCCAATATGGGCCGGGCTTCCAGCTCTTCATATTTAAATGTGCGGCCAATATCCTCGGGCAGATATGTTGTTACATAGGAAAAAGGGGTCGCGTCCTTATGACGGGTACGGACCGCCTTTTGCACGGTGGCGGAAGGGTCGAGTTTCAGGGCATCCACCGCTTGGGGCGGTGCCTTGACATAGTCGAATTCCAGAATGGTAACGGTGGTTTCCTTGGCGATGGTCTGCATATCCTCAATCAGGCCCGCCATATTGCCCGACGAATGGGAGACCGGATTATTGAAGGTCACCGTAGTGCCCCGCCCCCTTTGCCGGGCGACAAGTCCCTCCTTGGCCAATTCGTCGAGGGCGCGCTTGACCGTGATGCGGGATACATCAAACTTTTTTTCCAGTTCTTTTTCCGTCGGGATCAGCGATCCATTGGCATAAATACCTGAAAAAATCTTTTCCCGGATCAGGACATAAAGCTGATGATAAAGGGGGGTTGGCAGACTGTCGTCTATGGTTTCTTTGAATGTTATGGTTTTTTCTGCCATTCTTCTTTCCTGATCCCGCAAAATGAATTACATATAATGATATGTCATTTATAGCATATTTAACAAGTGAAAACTATCAGCCGTGACAAATGTCATGGTCGCCGCCGAAGCGATGAGGGATGTTTATCAGACAAAAAATAATATGGGAAGCGGAATGACCAGTGAATTGATGATGTTATTGTGGGCGGCGGCGTCCATTGCTTTTATCCACACTATTCTGGGGCCGGATCATTATCTTCCCTTTGTGGCCATTGGCAAGGCAAGGGGCTGGAGCCTGCCGCGCACAGCCGTGACCACGGCCCTGTGTGGTGTTGGCCATTCGGTGGGGTCAATCATTTTGGGGGTGATCGGGGTTTATGCGGGTCATGCCCTGTCAGACTTACAGATTATCGAAGGGTTTCGCGGTGATGTGGCCGCTTGGGGGCTGGTTATATTTGGGCTGATCTATATGGTTTGGGGCTTGCAGAGAAGCCGCCATCACAAAACCCACAGCCATATGCACAGCCATGCAGATGGTGTTTTTCACAGCCACAATCATAATCATGCCGCCGCTCATGCCCATGTTCATGAAGCGGGGGCGGAAAAAAAGATTTTTGGTATCTTTACGCCCTGGGCTTTGTTTATAATCTTCGTTCTGGGGCCGTGTGAGCCGTTAATCCCGCTGATGATGGTTCCGGCGGCGCAGGGAGCATGGTTCGGCATGGCTATGACCGTTGGTATATTCATGCTGGTGACCATTGCCACCATGACCACCATTGTTGTGGCGGCGAGCCTTGGCCTTAAAACGGTAAGTTTTACCGGATTTGAGAAATACTCACATGCCCTTGCAGGTGGCACGCTCAGCCTGTGCGGTCTTGGCATAATTACATTAGGGTTATAGGCATGGATGAAAATTTTAAAGCCATAGATGCGGTGGTTAATATCTGGACAGAGGAGGCGCTCAGCCATCGTCCGGACTGGACCGATGAATTTTTCGTCGGCAAGGTAAAGGGCAAACATACGTCCGCCGGAACCTCGCTGGAAGAAATGATTGATCAGATGGATGCGGCGGGCATTGAATATGCCTTTCTGGTGGCGGCCAAGACCGGGCGTCCGGGCCTGCCGGGATGTTATCATATGCCGCCGGAGGTGGTGGCAGAGGCCGTGGCCAAATATCCGAAACGCTTTTTCGGGCTGGTGGGTATTGATCCGTTTCAGGGTATGGACGGGGTCCGCGCGCTGGAGGATGATGTGAAGAACAAGGGCTTTATCGGCGCCCATCTTTATCCCCACTGGTTTGAGCTGGCCCCCAATCACGCCAAATATTACCCCTTTTATGCCAAATGTATTGAGCTTGATATTCCCATTCAGATGCAGGTAGGGCAATCGCTGATCTATGCCAAGGATAACCGGTGCCGGTCCGTGGGGCGGCCTATTTATCTGGATGATGTGGCCTGTGATTTGCCGGAGCTTAAATTGATTGGCACCCATGTTGGGATTCCGTGGCATGAGGAAATGATAGCCATGTCATGGAAGCATGAGAATGTCTATATCTGCACCGATGCCCACAGCCCCAAATACTGGCCGGAAAGCGTGTGGAAATATATCAACAGCTATGGTCAGGACAAGGTAATTTTCGGCACCGACTTCCCCGTTTTACGCTTTGAACGTACGGTAACAGAGGTGAAAGATCATGGCCTGAAACCGGCTGTGTTACAGAAATTCCTGCGCAATAATGTGATCAAATTATATGGTCTGGACAAGCGCGGCGTTAGCTTGGCGGAGGGCGGCGCATGAGTGGTCCCCTTGACGGTATAAAGATCGTTGAATTTACCAGTGTCGTCCTTGGCCCCTGGGCCTGTCAGATCATGGGCGATATGGGGGCAGATGTGATCAAGGTGGAACCGCCCGTGGGTGATACCAACCGTAACCTTGGCCCCAGCAAAACCAATGATGACATGAGCGCCCTGTTCCTGACCTGCAACCGTAATAAACGCAGTATTGTTCTGGATCTGAAAACGCCGGAAGGCAAAGAGGTTGCGCTGAAATTATGTGCCGATGCGGATGTGATGGTTCATAACTTCAGGCCACAGGCCATGGCCCGGCTGGGTCTTGATTATGATTCCGTCAAGGCAGTAAATTCTGAGATCGTCTATTGCGCCACCTATGGCTATAGCAAGCAGGGGCCATACGGCGACAAGGGCGCGCTTGATGACAGCATTCAGGCCGGGGCCGGGGTGGCCATGCTCATGCATATGGTGGGCGGCGAACCGCGTTACCTGCCCACGGTTTTGGCCGATAAGACCACAGGCATGGCGGTGGTCAATGCGGTGCTGGCGGCGCTCTTTTACCGGGAGCGCAGCGGCAAAGGGCAGGAAATCGAAGTGCCCATGTATGAAACCATGGTTTCTTTCGTCATGGTCGAGCATCTCTGGGGCATGACCTTTGATCCGCCTTTGGGGCATGCGGGTTATCCGCGTTTGATGAGTGAACATCGGCGGCCCTATAAGACCAAGGACGGCTATATTGCGGTATTGCCTTACTGGGATAACCACTGGAAAAGTTTTTGCGAGGTGGTGGAGCGGCCCGATATGCTCACCGACCCGCGTTTCAAGGATATGAAAACCCGCCTTGCCAATATTGATGTGAGCTATGAGGAGACCGGCAAGGCATTGGCCAAAAGGACAACGGCGGAATGGCTGGAGCTGTTTAAATCCACCAATGTACCGCATATGATTGTCAATACGCTGGACGGGTTGATTGATGACCCGCATCTGGTGGAGACCGGATTCTGGCAGATGGCAGATCATCCCACAGAGGGTAAAATCCGTATGGCCAAAACGCCTTATAACTTCTCGGAAAGCCCCACGGAAATCAGGACATTGCCGCCGCGTCTGGGGCAGCAGAGTGCAGAAATACTGGGTGAGATGGGTTATTCTGACGATGATATAACCCGCATGTTTGAACAGGGTATCACCAAAGGCCCCAAAGAATGATAAACAGGAGACTGAAACTATGAAACGTGTACAGGACGAAAAACCGGAACGGTCCAAAGAGGTCAAGGCCTGGATGGACGAAGAAATCGACGCTCAACAGGCGCGCTATGATGCCATTTCAGCGGAGATGGAAGGCATTCAGGAAAAACGAAACGGCTGGATCGCTCGCTTCCTCGAAATCATTCAGACCAAGGGCTATAACACCAACGGTGATATGCGCCGTGCCATAACGAAGGACGAAGTCCCCGAACGCCCCGATCGGCCCGATGCCGATAAAGTGGTCTGGTAATAACATATTAAAATTAAGGAAGAATCATGGCACGACCCCATATTGAACCATTTGTTGAATTGAACGAATCCTATAAGAATTTCACATTGCCCGGCTTTACCCCGTCCGGCAGTCATTTTAAAGTCCTGTCTCTGGACACGGATGTGGGGGCCTGTACCCTCAAGATGCGCTTTGACGGCGGCTATACAAGAAAACCGGGCATGAGCTACAGCGATGTGGAAATCTTTGTCCTGAACGGCATGATGAAAGTCGGCGATCAATTTTGCGGCGAGGGACATTATCTGTTCGTGCCCGCAGGCTATGCCATGGGGGCCCTAGAGGTGCCGCAAGGCTGTGAGCTATTGGTCATGTATAATGACAGCGAGCCAAGTTTTCTGGAATCCGACACCCATCATCCCCTGTGCTTGAAAGAGGGCTATGTGACCGTCAATGGTTATGAGGATGCGCCTTGGGCTCCGGGCAATCTGGTCAATCCGTCGGTGGCGGCGGGCTGTATGATCAAGGTGCTGCGCTATGATGTGCTGACCGAGGCCATATCCTTTCTCTATTGCATGACGCCCCAGTTCATGCAGGATAATATCTCCTATCATGACTGTGCGGAGGAAAGCTATCATATCTGGGGCGAATCTTGGATGTTGCAGTTCGGTGAATTGCCCACAGGCGGTTATTTCTGGCGGCCGCCCTATATCAATCATGGCTCATTCCGCAGCAAGCTCGGCACCATTGCCTTTGGCCGGACCGATTCCAAATTGCATAATTATTTCCATTTCAATCCCTGGTCCAACCCGGATGAGAATAAATTGCGTGCGGCGGCACAGATGTATCGCCAGCGGCCACAGCTTTATCAATGGGCGGCGTCTGACGGTCATAATCACCCCCATGGTCCCCATGATTTTGAGAATCCCCATTATCATGATGACCCACAGGTGAAACATATTCATGGACAGCACGACCATCCGCACCACCATCATCACCACGACCATGATTAGGATATTCAGGGCATGACAGAAAAAGACCTGACAGAGGATTATGCGGCGGCGCAATTTGGCGGGGCGTTGCGTCCCGGCCAGCGTCCGGCGTTAATTCTGGTCGATTTTGTCATGGCCTATCTTGACCCCAAGTCGCCGCTCTATGCCGGGGTGGAAAGCGCGTTTGAGAGCGCCGGGCGCATCCTGAGCGCCGCTCGCAAAGCCGAAATACCGGTGATTTTTACCAATGTGGTTTATACGGAGGGCGGCAAAGACGGCGGGGTTTTCTTTCGTAAAATCGGGGC
>JAADFR010000062.1 GCA_013152755.1 Alphaproteobacteria bacterium | reverse complement strand
GCCATCGAGTTCACATCCCTCAGCAAGACCTATTCCATGGCCGGATGGCGTATGGGCTTTGCGGTGGGCAACAAGGATCTGGTTGCGGCTCTGACCCGTATGAAGTCCTATGTGGATTACGGGGCCTTTACCCCCATTCAGGTGGCGGCAACGGCGGCGCTTAATGGTCCGCAGGAATATATTGATTTTGCGCGCGCCACCTATAAATCCCGCCGGGATGTGTTGATTAAGGGGCTGGCCGATGCGGGCTGGGATGTGCCAAGTCCGGCGGCAACCATGTTTGCCTGGACCAAAATCCCCGACATCTGGGCTGATCTGGGGTCCATGGAATTTACCAAACAATTGCTGAAACACGCCCATGTGGCCGTATCACCCGGCGAGGGGTTCGGCGAATATGGCGAGGGTTATGTGCGCATCGCGCTGGTGGAAAATGAACAACGCATTCGTCAGGCCATTCGCAATATCAAAAAATTCATGGCCGACAGCCCGAAGATAATAGAAGATCTGAAAAAGGAATCTGACAAGTGATGAAACCGCTGAAAATTGCCATCGCAGGCCTTGGCACCGTCGGGGTTGGTGTAGTCAAAATTCTGGAAAACCATAAGCAGATGATCGCCGACCGTACGGGCCGGGCCATCGAAATTGTCGCCGTATCGGCCAGCAACCGGGGCCGGGACCGGGGCATTGATATTTCCGGCTATGACTGGTCCGATAACGCGCTGGATTTTGCCGGGCGCGATGATGTGGAAATTGTGGTTGAGTTAATCGGCGGCTCTGACGGCGTGGCGGCGGCTCTGGCGCAACAGTCCCTGTCAAACGGAAAATCTTTTGTCACCGCCAATAAGGCCCTGATCGCCCATCACGGGACCGCCTTGGCCGCCTGCGCCGAAGAAAATGATGTGGCTCTCAGGTTTGAGGCCTCGGTCGCGGGCGGGATTCCGATCATCAAATCCATTGGTGAAGGGCTGGCCGCCAACCGTATCAACAAGGTGTATGGCATCCTGAACGGCACGACGAATTATATGCTGACCCAGATGGAGGCCACAGGCAAGGATTACGGCGAGATATTGGAGGAAACCAAACTGCTGGGCTATCTTGAGGCCGATCCGGCCCTTGATCTGGACGGTATTGATGCCGCCCATAAGCTCGCCATTTTAAGCAGTGTCGCCTTTGGGGTCAAAACCAGTTTTGACAATGTTTATATGGAGGGCATCCGCCGGATCAAGCTGGTGGATATTGAATATGCCCGGGAATTGGGCTACCGGATCAAGCTGCTGGGGATTTCCAGCCTGTCGAAGGCGGGTCTGGAACAACGGGTTCATCCCTGCCTTGTGCCAAAATCGGCCCCCATTGCCATTGTGGATAACGGCTTTAATGCGGTGGTGGTTGATGGTGATCCGCTGGAACGGACCTTCTATGAGGGGCGCGGCGCGGGTGAGGGGCCAACGGCATCGGCGGTGGTGGCGGATATCATTGACATTGCGCGCGGCCACAGGGGGCCGGCTTTCTTTGTGCCGGTGGCGGCCATGACGGACGCACAGCCCATCAGTATTTCGGATCGTTTCGGTCCCTATTACATCCGGCTTCATGTGGAGGAACAACCGGGGGTGATCGCGGATATTACGGCGGCCCTGCGGGATGAGGATGTGTCACTTCATGTGATGCTGCAAAAGGGTAGCGAGCAGGACGGCACGGTTTATGTGGTCATGGTGACCCATGAAACACAGGAGCTGCGGGTCATGAATGCCCTTGACCGGATTGACGCCTTATCGTCGGTAATTGATAAACCGCTGGCAATCCGTATAGAGAATTTGTAAAAGAAGTAATGCTTCAATTTTTTGAACTTTTAATGTGGGAAAAAACATATGTCCTTTGAATCAAATCTGGATCGTCTTTTGGTGCTTGACCTTGTCCGTGTGACGGAGGCCGCGGCGGTCTCTGCGGCGAAACTGGTGGGCCGGGGCGATGAGAAAGCGGCGGATGCGGCAGCGGTTGATGCCATGCGCACAGCCCTGAATAATATGGATATTCAGGGACGGGTCGTGATCGGCGAGGGCGAGCGGGACGAGGCCCCCATGCTGTTCATCGGCGAAGAAGTGGGCACTGGCAAGGGGCCACGGGTTGATATTGCCCTTGATCCGCTGGAAGGAACCACCATCGCGGCCAAGGCCATGCAGAATTCACTGGCGGTTATCGCCCTGTCCGAAGAAGGCGAAATGCTTAACGCCCCCGATGTTTATATGGACAAGGTTGCCGTTGGCCCCGGTTATCCGGACGGCATTGTTGATCTGGACAAGACACCGACCGAAAATATCAAGGCCGTGGCCGAGGCCAAGGGCTGTTCGGTGAGTGACATTCTGGTTTGTGTGCTTGATCGCCCCCGTCACGGCGCGATTATAGATGAGGTTCGGGCCAGCGGCGCGCGGGTAAAATTAATTGGTGACGGCGATGTGGCCGGGATTATTGATACCACCAACCCTGAAACCAGCGTGGACATCTATATGGGCTCCGGCGGCGCACCGGAAGGCGTTTTGGCGGCGGCAGCCTTACGCTGTATCGGTGGTCAGATGCAGGGTCGGCTGACCTTCCGCAACGATGACGAACGGGGCCGGGCGGAAAAATGGGGCATTACCGACCTGAATCGTAAATATTCCACCAACGACTTAGCCAGCGGTGACGTGATCTTTGCCGCCACCGGTGTGACCGACGGTTACCTGTTGCGCGGCGTGCATCAGACCCCGGACGGCACCGGCTATTCAACGGAATCTGTGGTCATGCGCTCTAAAACCGGCACCGTTCGCTGGGTCCGCGCCGAACATAACCGTCACAGCAATGACTAACAGCGATCAGCAGGAAGAATTTCTTCTTGGTGTTGAAGAGTCTGTTACCGGGCGGGCATGGGTGCGCCGTCCTGCCGAATATCGTATCATTCAGGCCATCGCCCAGCAACATGATCTGCCGGAAATAGTCGCGCGGGTTGTGGCCGGGCGCGGCATTGATCTGGACCATGCATCAGCTTTCCTGACCCCCACATTGCGCGAGGCCCTTCCGGACCCGTCCCGCTTCAAGGATATGGACAAGGCCTGCGCCCGGGTGGCAGAGGCCCTTGAACAAGGGCAGAAAATTGCGGTTTTTGGTGATTATGACGTGGACGGGGCCACTTCTTCAGCCCTGCTGAAACGTTTTTTTGCCGCCCTGTCCCAAGAACTGATTATCTATATTCCTGACCGGATCAAGGAGGGGTACGGCCCCAGTGCAAAGGCGCTGTTAGAGCTTAAATCACGGGGCGCTGACCTGGTGATTACTGTGGATTGCGGCATCGTGTCCTTTGAGCCTTTACAGGCGGCACAGGACGCCGGGCTTGATGTGATCGTCATGGACCATCATCAGGCAGAACCCCGTCTGCCTGCTGCGGTGGCCGTGGTCAATCCCAACCGCATTGATGAGGCAGAGGGTTATGGCCAGCTGGCGGCGGTGGGGGTGACTTTTATCTTTGCGGTGGGCATCAATCGGCTGTTGCGCCAGAAGAACTGGTATGCAGATCAGAATATAGACCCGCCGGACCTGATGAAATTGCTGGATCTGGTGGCCCTTGGCACCATCTGTGATGTTGTGCCGCTGGTGGGGGTTAACCGGGCTTTGGTGGCACAGGGGTTGAAAGTCATGGCGAACCGGGGCAATGCGGGCATCCGGGCGCTGGGCGATGTGGCCGGGGTCAAGGAAGAGCCGGGCACCTATCACGCGGGCTTTTTGATTGGCCCCAGAGTGAACGCCGGGGGCCGGGTGGGCCGGGCAGAGGTCGGCGCCCTGATTCTCAGTACCGATGATGAGGTGGAGGCCATGAGCCTTGCCCATGAGCTTCATACTTACAATGCGGAACGTCAGGCCATCGAACATATGGTGCTGGAACAGGCCATGGCACAGGTGGCGGCGCATATTGGCCCCGGCGGTGTGGTGCCGCCGGTGATCATGGCCGCCAGCCCCGGCTGGCACACGGGCGTGATCGGCATTGTGGCCGGGCGGCTGAAAGAATTTTACCAGCGTCCGACCATTGTTATCGGCATAGACGATGACGGCGTGGGCAAGGGCTCGGGCCGGTCTATATACGGCGTTGATCTGGGCGCGGCGGTAACGGCGGCGCGGCAGGCGGGCTTGCTGAGTGCGGGCGGCGGTCATGCCATGGCGGCGGGCCTGACCGTGGCGGCGGACAGGATCGATGACCTCGGCAGCTTTATGACCGAGCGCATGACAAAGGCCGTGGGCGAGGCCCTGAAAGGCCTGTCGCTCAAGCTGGACGGCATATTGACGGCCTCCGGCGTTACGGTGGCTCTGGTGGATCAACTGGGCCATATCGGGCCATATGGTCAGGGAAATGCCCAACCGCGCTTTGCTTTGCCCAATGTGACGGTGCAATATGCCGATGTGGTGGGCAAGGATCATGTGAAATGTACCCTGAAGGGCGCAGACGGCGGTGTGGTCAAGGCCATGGCGTTCCGGTCGGCGGATCAACCGTTGGGCCAGTTGATATTGGGCGCGCGAGGGCGGCAGATTCATGTGGCGGGAACCCTGCGCCGCAACAGCTGGAACGGCAGGGTTACGGCGGAAATTTTCATTGATGATGCGGCGGCTGTTTGAGGGGACTGCAAAAAAGTGACTTTTCCAAAGAAACCTGTTGACCGATGGCATGGGAACAATTAAAACCACCTCACCGATCTAGATGGCCCCTTCGTCTAGCGGTTAGGACGCGGCCCTTTCACGGCTGAAACACGGGTTCGATTCCCGTAGGGGTCACCACTCTATTGGTAGGGCTGATGATAGGCTTTTTTATGAGGCATCATCTTGCTTCTGTGGCGGGGTAGCTCAGCTGGTTAGAGCAGCGGAATCATAATCCATGCAACTAGCTTGTGAAAAAAATGTGAGGCGGAGTAGCTCAGTTGGTTAGAGCAGTGGAATCATAATCCATGTGCCGGGGGTTCAAATCCCTCCTCCGCTACCATTTTATTATAGTTCTCAGTATGTTATGGTATTTTAAGCTTTTTTAAAATTTCAAATATTAGAGATTGATTTTAAGTCTCTTATCTATCTATTCACACTCATGCTAAAGCCCCTTAGCTCTCCTCAGCTCTCCTCGTAAAGATGATGAATGTAATATATGTCTCTGGTAGGGTAATACCCCCGTTAAATAAAGGTACTCAGAAGTAGAATTTTCTCGTAATTAACATGCAGGAGATTTTACATGAAGAAGTCACGTTATTCAGATAGTCAGATTATCAGTATCTTAAACCAAGCCGAGGCAGGTACGCCAGTGGCGGAACTTTGCCGCGAGTATGGCATGAGCAATGCTTCATTCTATAAATGGCGCGTCAAGTACGGGGGCATGGATGCGTCGCTTATGGCTCGCATGAAGGAACTGGAAGCTGAGAATGCGCGTTTGAAGAAGATGTATGCCGATGTCCAACTGCAGAACGATGTCATCAAGGAAGCTATGCAAAAAAAGTGGTAAAGCCGTCTCTGCGTCGCGTGATGGCAAAGGTTGCTGTTGACGCGGGGCGGCTGAGTATCCGGGCGGCATGTCATGTTTTCATGATCAGTGAGACTTGTTATCGCTATCAGCCCAAACTGAGTGATGAGAATGCATTGATTGCGGATTGGTTGCTGGGTTTAACCAGTCGTCAGCGCAACTGGGGTTTTCAACTTTGTTTTCTGTATTTGCGCAATGTGAAAGGGTTCAAATGGAATCACAAGCGTGTCTACAGGATCTATCGTGAGTTAGAGCTTAATCTGCGGATCAAGCCGAAAAGACGCTTGTACAGGGATAAACCAGAGCCTTTGGCTGTGCCGCACAATATTAATGAAGTTTGGTCAATGGATTTTATGCATGATCAATTGTCCGATGGCCGCAGTATCAGGCTCTTTAACGTTATTGATGATTATAACCGGCAAGGGCTGGATATTGATGTTGATTTTTCTCTGCCTGCTGCCCGTGTTGTCCGCGCTCTTGACCGGATCATTGAATGGCGGGGCAAACCATCCGCCATACGCTGTGACAACGGCCCTGAGTATATTAGCCATTTGCTCGGCAGGTGGGCCGAGGATCGGGGCATCGGCCTCCAATTCATTCAGCCAGGAAATCCGCAGCAGAACGCCTATGTAGAGCGCTATAACCGGACCGTCAGATATGACTGGCTCAATCAATATATCTTCAAAACTGTTGAGGAGGTACAGGACGCCGCGACAAAATGGTTGTGGACATATAACAATGAACGGCCCAATATGGCCATCGGTGGTATAACGCCAATGCAGAAACTAGCTATGTTGAGCATGGCCGCTTAAATGATTCTACTTTTGAAACCCTCTAAAAATGGGGGTATTACCGCACCATTAGCTAAAAAATTATTAGCTGTGGGGACTAATCCTAAATTCCCCCATGTTTTAATCAGAG
>JAADFR010000061.1 GCA_013152755.1 Alphaproteobacteria bacterium | reverse complement strand
GTTGTTTCCGGCGGTCTTGCGGTTAAACAAAACGGGTTAATATAAATGCACAAACACCTTGGCTCCCCTCTTGCAAAGGCGAGTCAGGTGGTTGTCATTTTATCCGAAATCAGCTTTAATGCCTGTTCGAACACGGCTTCTATATCCGAATTCGTTGTATCAAGCAAGTGCGCGTTTGTGGCGGCTTTCAGGGGTGAATTCCGGCGGGTCATGTCCCGTTCGTCCCGCTGGATCAGCTCCGCCAGAATGGCCTGATAGTCGGCGTCAGAGCCTTCTGCGCCAAATTCCTCTAAAAACCGCCGTTTTGCGCGGGTTTCAACGTCTGCGGAAATGAAAATTTTAACGTCAGCATCAGGGCAGATAACTGTGCCGATGTCCCGGCCATCCAGAACGGCCCCGGCCTTATTCCCCGGTGGATGCGCGGCAAAATCCCGCTGAAAATCCAGCAAAGCGGCCCGTACCTCGGCCACAGCGGATATTTTCGAGGCCATCCCCCCGGTTGATTCGCTTTTGATCTCAGGATCGGTCAGATTAAGCTTGCCCACATTCCTTGCGGCCTTTATGGCATCGCCGTCCGTACGGTGGGCCTCCAGCGCCACGGCCCGGTACAGGCTGCCCGTATCCAGATAAGCATAATCAAAATGCTGTGCCAGCCGCCGGGCCAAAGTACCCTTGCCCGATGCTGCCGGACCGTCAATGGCGATGACTGTCATTGATCTGCTTCTCCGATTTGGGCGCCAAGGCCATTCATAAGGGCGGTGAAGCCCGGAAAGCTGGTTTCAATGACGCTGCCATCATCCACCGAAACCGGTCTGTCCGTTCCCATGCCAAGGGTCAGGAAGGACATGGCGATACGGTGGTCCAGATGGGTCGTGACCTGTGCGCCGCCTTTTATGCTATCCGACCCGGTGACGGTCATGCCGTCCTCATGCTCGGCAACCGTAACGCCGCAGGCCTTCAGACCTGACACCATAACCGCGATCCGGTCGCTTTCCTTAACCCTGAGTTCGGACAGGCCCCGCATGACCGTATCACCCTTGGCAAAGCTCGCGGCAATGCACAGGATGGGATATTCATCAATCATGGACGGCGCGCGGCCCAAAGGGACGGTGATGCCAGTGAGTTTGCTGTGGCGCACATGAATATCGGCCACTGATTCGCCGCATTCCAGCCGTTCGTTGACGAAGCTTATATCTGCGCCCATCTCCCGCAGGGTCGCATATAGGCCAGTGCGGGAGGGATTCATGCCGACATTTTCAATGATGATGTCCGAACCGGGGGTGATCAGCGCCGCCACGGTGGGAAAGGCCGCCGAGGAAGGGTCCGCCGGCACCCACATCTCCCGGGCGGTTAGGTCCGGCTGTCCGGTAACGGTGATAGCCTTGCCGTTGATTTCGATCGGCACCCCGAAATGGGCGAACATGCGTTCCGTATGATCGCGGGTCGGGGTTGGTTCAATGACTGTGGTTTTGCCGGGCGTATTAAGGGCCGCCAGCAGGATTGCCGACTTCACTTGCGCTGAGGCTACGGGAAGCTCATATTCGATGGGCAGCGGGTCCATAATACCCGTCACGGTGAGCGGCAGGGTCATGCCCTCAGCCCCCGAGAAGCCCGCCCCAAATTTCGACAGGGGGTCTGTGACCCGCTTCATGGGCCGCCCGGACAGGGAGGCATCACCGGTAAAGACGGTCTGAAAAGGATAGCTGGACACCAGCCCCATGATCAGCCGCGCGCCGGTGCCGCTGTTGCCCATATCCAGCGGCTTTTCAGGTTGGATCAGGCCGCCAATGCCGACGCCGTGGACCAGCCAGTCCCCCTCTTTTTCGCGGGTAATCTCCGCCCCCATGGCGTTCATGGCTTGGGCAGTGTTGAGCACATCCTCGCCCTCCAACAGGCCGGATATGCGGCTTTGTCCGATGGCCATGGTGCCCATGATCAGGGCACGGTGGGAGATGGATTTATCACCGGGCACCCTGACGGTGCCGGTGAGACTGCGGGCTTTTCTGGAAAACAGGTCTGTCATGGGCCTCAGATAGCATAATTTTGGTCAGAGTGACCAGCGAATATATGCATTTTAGGGATAAAAAAAACCTGATCTGCGAATAAGCTTTGACAGTCGGCTTTTTCCGTGGCAAGTGATTGCCTTTCGTGAATGAACTTGTGAATATGGTTTAAGGAGAATTACGTTGGCTAATCCTGAATGGGGAACCAAGCGTCAGTGCCCAAAATGCGGCACGCGGTTTTATGACTTGGGCAATTTTGAACCGATTGTCTGTATTGATTGTGAACATAAGTTCAAACCCGAGGTCATTCTGAAAAGCAAGATGGCACCGCTTGAACTGATGCCGGCAGAAAAAACCGAAGATACAGAAGAAGAACTGCTGAAAGAAGTTGCTAACGATGATATTGAAATCGAAGCCGATGACAATACCGTTGTATTGAGTGATGATGACGATAGCAATGTTGCGGATGCGGTTATAAAACCGTCTCCGAAAAATCCTGACGAATAATTTTTTATCTTTCCGCTTGATTAAACGGTTCGGGGATAATAAATATTGCGGGCCGATCAGCTCAAAGATTCGGATATATTGAAGAGTGGATAAGGGGCTATAGCTCAGTTGGGAGAGCGCTTCGCTGGCAGCGAAGAGGTCAACGGTTCGAACCCGTTTAGCTCCACCACCCTGCGCTCTTCGAGCTTCGGGTGGCAGGCCACCTGAAGTCGATTAGAGCGGAGGGTGTCGTCCGAAGCCTTGGCGTAGGAGGGCTGGTTCAGAATGTACTATGTATATCTTCTTCAAAGCGAAAGTTCCCCGTCTCAGCGTTACATTGGTTACACAACGGACCTGAAACAGCGGCTGGCCACCCATAATTCCGGCAATTCACCGCATACATCCAAATATATACCATGGAAAATAACCAGCTATCATGCCTTTGCATCTCAAAGCAAGGCAGAAGCTTTTGAGCGATACCTGAAATCAGGCTCTGGTCAGGCCTTTGCCAATAAAAGGTTACGGTAAATTTTGCGCTCTTGCCGCCTATTTCTTCTCAAGTTCCTTTACCCAGGCTTCTATTCTTACCGATAGTTGTTCATGTTCGCTTTCGATCTTGCGTTCGAATGTTTCATCAAAGGCCTCGCCTCTGTCGGCCAGTTTTTTTACCAGATCGGAAAAGGCTTTCAGTTCGTCCTTCAGGGCCTCATATTTAAGAGCGAAGGCGTTCTCGTCCTTATTCTCAAAAACCGGGTGGGCGGAATGATCTTCGAGATATTGCTCACGGGCGCGCAGGCCTTCGGCGAGCTTATGCATAAAATTGCTCATCAACATATCCTTTCTGTTATTCTTCAAGATTAAGTAAATCTATCATCTGCCGGATGCTTTTACCTTGATATTTATCAATGAAAATGATCAATATACGGCTGATGACCAAATAATCCGGAATAGTCCCGCATGATTTTCACCACTGTCATACTGCTGTGTCTTTTTTCGCTGGCGGGGGCGTTGGGCGTGCCGAAATATCGCCGCCCGCTGCTTTGGGGGAGTTTTCTGCTTTTATCCGCATTGGTTATAACGCTTCTATATCACTTGAGTCTGGATCATTTTTCCTATGCCTATGTCTGGCTGTATAGCGCACCGGATTTGCCGCTCTATCTGAAGCTCGCCACCTTGTGGGGCGGTGAGGAGGGAACCCTGCTGTTTCTGTCATTTCTCCTGTCTGCCTTCAGTTTGCGGCTTATGCGTTATCCGGGATGGGTCGGGCCGGGGGTTATTCTGATGACGATCCCCTTTGTGATCGGGCTGTTGATCTGGTCCCCGTTTGAGATGACTACGGCGGCGCAATTGGCCCATGCCCCCTATCAGGGGATGAATGCTCATCTGACCAAATTCTGGATGGCCATCCATCCGCCCCTGATCTTTGTGACCTATCTGTTGCTTCTGGTGCCGGTGGGCGCGGCGGCGGAGGCTTTGGTCAAGGGCAAAGGCCCGTGGAAGGAAATTGCCCTGCGCTACAGCCGATGGGCGTGGGTGGTGCTGTCGGCGGGGCTGATCAGCGGCATGTGGTGGGCTTACGAAGATTTTTTTTACGGCCAGATTTGGCATTGGGATCCTGTGCAGACCGCGAGTTTTGTGGTCTGGTGCTGGCTGACGGCTTATCTGCATGGCTTGCGGGCCTATCAGCCGAGGGGGGCTTATGGCCGGAGCTTGCCGTTTCTCGCCCTGCTGACGGCCGCCGCCGCCGTGGGATCCATGCTGGTGACCCGTAACGGCGAATTGATGAGTTCCCACCGCTATCTAGGCCAGACATCGGTGATGTTGCTGGCTTTTATCACGGGAGCACTGTTGATTGTGGCCTTTGCGGCATTGGCAATATCCGTTCGGCGCGGCGCAGGAAATCCGGTCAGGATGACTGAGGGTCGGTTGATGATACAGCTGGCTATCTGGGGCTTTTTCGTCTTTGGTTTGATCGGAGTGTATTTTCTGGGCGAGGCTTACCTGCGGGCTTTGCTGGATGTTCCCAAGGACAAGCCGCCTATTTTCTTTGCCCTGATTGCCAATGTAAGCTCCGCCGATTTTGTCAATATGCTGAAAACACAACATGAAAAATGGACGGTGGATAATTTCGGGGTCAATGAGGTTCTGGTGCCGATTGTTTTCCTGATCGCCGTCTTTGGCGGCCACCGTTTTTTGCCTCTGCGCCATTTCCGTCACCGTTTGGGGGTCAGCCTGATGGCGGTTGTGATCAGCTTTCTTCTGGCGCAATATATTCAGCCCTTACAGATTTTCTATGACGGCACAGGCGTGACCTCCGGGGCGACCCGGCGGAATTTTTATCTGTTGAATATGTTGTTGGGCGGCACGGTTTATTTCAGCCTGTCCAGCCTGCTCTATGCCCTGCCCATTGGCCGCTTGCAGGGGCGGGAGAAAGCATGGCTTAATTATATCGCCCCGGTGGGCCTTATCCATATGGGGGTGATGATTGGTCTTTTTGCGGCCCTTTGCGCCACTATTCTGGACAGTAACAGCGTGCGGAAAATAACCTTCCCCGCCGCTTATGACCAGCCGATTACGATTTCCGATCACTTAAGTCTGCAAATCAGCCGCCCGGTGGATAGCACAGACAGCCTGTCACGGTTTCGGGCGGTGACCGGGGTCACCTTGCGGTTGCGGGACGGGGATAGAATAGTGGATCAGGGGCAGACCCTTTATGAAGACGCCCGCAAGCCTGTGGCCGCAGACATCGGCCCGATCCGGCAATATTGCGAGGCGGTGGATTACCGCTTTGCCCGCATGTCCCGCGACCGGGATCATATGTTGAACCCCTATATCTATCGGGGGCTTGGCTATGATCTTCAGGTCTGGCTACCGGCGGTTAATTACCCGGACGGGAAAGGAAATGACTTGCCGATCGAATATAATATGGTGATCAAGAAATTCCCCATGATGATGTGGTTATGGATTGGTCTTGGCCTGTCTTTGCTGGCCGGGGCCTATTATGCCATATTCAGCCGCAAGTCCGTCACGACGAACAGCTGATTTCCAGATGACGGCCCCAATCCGGCGGCGAACCGGCATAATCCTCAAATTCCATCTGATCGTCAAAAGGCGTTCGCAGCAGGGTCATCAGGCGGTCAACCTCTGAAAAATCCCCTTGCTGAGCCTTTAGAATGGCGGTCTGAGCCATATAGTTGCGCAGGATATATTTGGGATTAACGGCGCGCATATTTTCCTGACGCTGGTCGGGTGTGGTTTTTTCCTGTGACAACCGGGCGTCATAACGGTCATACCAGCTGGCAAAATCTGGCCCGTCCTGCCGCTTGCCGTCGCTGAGGGCGCGGAAGAAAATCGTGTAATCCATTTCCCGGTCCCGGAGCAGACGTAACAGGTCCGCGATCAGGTCACGGTCGCTTGTCTCCGATTGCTCAAGGCCCAGCTTTGCCGCCATCAGGCGATCATAGCTGTCCTGAAA
The DNA here is from genome assembly GCA_013152755.1 of Alphaproteobacteria bacterium. Lineage (GTDB taxonomy): Bacteria > Pseudomonadota > Alphaproteobacteria > Sphingomonadales > Emcibacteraceae > Paremcibacter. The sequence goes on along the minus strand of JAADFR010000061.1, from coordinate 490 downwards.
GGTCTGCTGATAATGGGGGATCAGGAATTCCGCCGTTCCCGCCTCCAGCAGAGGACTTAACGCATGGGCCAGCGCCCGGCAATTCCACAGGCCAATGGCCGGTTGCTGATTAAAGGCATAGCGGCCCATATCGTCCGAATGGTTACAGATATAGCCCGGATCAAAGGTCTCCATAAAGCCGTAAGGGCCATAGTCAAAAGTCTGACCCAGGATGGACATATTGTCTGTATTCATTACCCCGTGGGCAAAGCCCATGGCCTGCCAGCGGGCAATCATACGGGCGGTTCGGGCGGCAATCTCCAGCATCATACGGTCGTAGGGGGCCGGGTCATCACACAGGTCCGGGAAATGAATATTCAGCACATAATCGGCCAGCTGTTTCAATTCCCCATGCTGATCCGTATAGGTGAAAAATTCAAATGAGCCAAAGCGGATATGGCTTTCGCTGAGCCGGATCAGCCCGGCGGCGGTTTCCTGCGTTTCGCGCATC
>JAADFR010000060.1 GCA_013152755.1 Alphaproteobacteria bacterium | reverse complement strand
GATTTCTTTCGTCAGGGCGGGCGCAAGCCGGATTTTGAAAAGGGCTTTCTGGGTGCCAATCCGGATTATGCCGATGGCTTTATTTTTGAGGACGGCCTGATCCGCTCCGAAAAGCATAACGCCAGCGTCACCTTTCTTGAGGCCGTGGAAAAGGCGCTGGAACAGGAGGGCATCCTTCAGGTCAGCGGCACCTACCGCGCCCCGAAGATGGGCGGAAAGTTCAAAGGCTCCGGCGCGGGTCTCAGCCCCAGCTATAGCTTCACCGCCTTTATCGTTGAAGTAACCGTTGATCCGGAAACCGGTTTTATCAAGGTAGACAAGGCCACCTGCGCCCATGATTGCGGTTTTCCGCTTAACCCCTTGGCGGTTAATGGTCAGATTGAAGGCTGTATCCATATGGGCCTTGGGCAGGCCTTGATGGAGGAAATGGTCTATGACAATGGCGCGACCCAAAATCCGTCTTTTCTAGAGTATAAAATTCCGTCCGCTTTCGAACAGCCAGAGGTGGATATTGTCCCCACCTATAGCGACGACAGCGAGGGACCGTTCGGGGCCAAGGAAGCCGGTGAAGGCATCCTTGCCCCGATCATTCCCGCCATTGCCAATGCGGTCTATGACGCGGTGGGCATCCGGCTCACTCAACTGCCCATGCGGCCCGACCGGGTGGTGGCGGCGCTTGAACGGGAACAAAAAAGGGGGGCCAAGGCATGAGTCTTCTGATGCAAGATTTTGACTATCACCGCCCCACCAGCTTTGAGGAACTTTCGGCACTGGTTAGTGACTGCCAAAAAGGGGGCCGGGCCTTTGCCTTCAGCGCGGGGGGGACGGACATCATCCCCCAGCTGAAAAGCGACACGCTCCATCCGGATTGCCTGATCAGCCTTGGCGGCCTTAAAGACCTGAACCATATTGAAAAGCGCGGCAACCGCCTGATCATCGGCAGCCTGACCACGCTCCATGATCTGGCGAATAATGACCTGATCCGGGATTATCTGCCCGCCCTCGCCCATGCGGCCCATAAGGTGGCCAGCCCGCAAATCCGCAACCGGGCCACCATCGGCGGTAATATCATGGTCGATAACCGCTGTATCTATATCAATCAGAGCGAGATCAACCGGGAATGTCACGCCCCTTGTTTCAAGGCAGACGGCGATGTCTGTCATCTGGTAAAAAGTGCCAAGCGCGGCGATGATATTCTCTGTCAGGCACGTTTTGTCTCTGACACCGCCCCTATCCTACTGTTGCTGGGGGCCAGAATTGCCGTCATGGGGGCAAAGGGCGGGCGTGAAATGGCCTTGAACGACCTGTATTTAAGGGACGGCATTGATAACCGCAGCCTTGAGGTAGGCGACATAATCACCGCCATAGAGGTTGATATTCCAGAAGACGACACAGCCCTTCATTATGAAAAGCTGACCATCCGCAATGCCCTCGACTTCCCTTCCCTCGGTGTTGGGGTCCGCATGACAGACGGCGCGGTCAGCGTAGCCCTGACCGGCCTGAATACCCTGCCCGGCCTGTTTCATGCCAAGCCCGGTGACTTTGACAATTTTGATGATATGATTGACCATGTTTGCGCAGAGGCCATGGATTTCGCCAAGACCTATAATCAGGATTTCTTTCCGCGTCATTACCGGAAAAACATGATCCCGGTTTTTATCCGGCGCGGCCTAGACAAAATTATAAAGGACAAATCATGACCAATGTGATGAAAGACTATTTCCTTGACTTGGATGCGGCCGCTAAAGACCCCGCCCGCAAAGTGGCCTGGTGTACCTCTGTGGGCCCTGCGGAAATATTACGCGCCATGGGCTTTGAAGTCTTCTTTCCGGAAAATCACGGGGCCATGCTGGGTGCGACACGGGTCTGTATGGATACGATCCCGGTGGCCAATGCCAATGGCTATTCCCCGGAAATATGCAGCTATCTCACCTCTGATGTGGGGGCCTATATGAAGGGGATTACACCCCTGACCAAGGCGTTTGGCATAGAGGAAATTCCCCGGCCCGATGTTTTGGTCTATAACACCAACCAATGCAAGGATGTGATGCACTGGTTTGAATATTATGCTGAGGAATTTGACTGCCCTATTTTCGGCATTCATCCGCCCACCAACCTGCCCGGTATCAAACAGGAATATATCGACGATGTGGCCCGGCAGTTTGAGGAGCTGATCACTTTTCTGGAACCGATTATGGGTACGCCCATGGACCCGGAAAAGCTGAAGCAATGCGTGGCGCTGTCCCGGGAAGCCACCAACTTATGGTCCGAAGTTCTGGATATGGCGCGTCTTAAGCCAAGCCCGCTGACCTTTTTTGATGGCACCATTTATATGGGGCCGATCGTGGTTCTGCGCGGCACTCAAATTGCCGTTGATTATTACCGTGACCTGCTGGCGGAACTGAAAGACAAACCCGCCGCTGTGGAAAATGAGCGCAAGCGTATCTATTGGGACGGCATGCCGGTCTGGGGCCGGTTGCGCAATCTGTCCAATATTTTCAGCGAAAATAACGCCTGTGTCGTGGCCTCAACCTATTGCAATAGCTGGGTTTTCCCGGACTTTGATCCCGAAGACCCGCTGGCGAGCATGGCCAAGGCCTATATCAAGATTTTCATCAACCGCAACGACCATTTCAAAGAAGATTACATTGAAAAGATGGTTGAGGATTTCAATATTGACGGCGTGGTCTTTATGGCCGCCCGTACCTGCCCCAATAACAGCAATGCCTATTACAATCTGCCGCGTAAGCTGAAAAACAAGGGGATTCCCACCATTATCATTGACGGCGATCTGTGCGACCTGCGCTGTTATAGCGATGAACAATCCACCACCCTGATCGAAGCCTTTCTGGAGACCATATGATGGCCGGGACTGAAGAAATCTATTGGGGGGTTGATTGCGGCAGTTCGGAAATCAAGGTCGTTGCCCTCGACCGGGATGGGACAGTCCTCCTGAAACGCAAGCAAAAAACCCTCTTTCCCCTGCAGGATCATGTCTATCATGCTTTGTCCGGGGATGATGGGGATCTGTCCCCCTTCACGGCGGCGGGCGGCACAGATATCAAAGCCGGGCACAAGATCGTTGCCACCGGATACGGCCGGAAATATATCAGCTTTGCCCATGATGCCCTAACTGAAATCAAGGCCCATTTCTTAGGCGTAGAACATCAGCTCGACCTAACGGAGGCCTATAGCATCATTGATATTGGCGGACAGGACAGCAAAATAATCGCCGTTGATCATAGCAAGGTTGACCAGTTTATCATCAACCGGAAATGCGCCGCCGGAACCGGGGCCTATATTGAGGAACTGGGCCATCGGCTTGAGGTTCCCCTAGGGGATATGACTGCGCTGGCCGGGGATAATGACAAGAAATTATCCCTCAACAGCTTTTGTACCGTGTTTTCCGGGCAGGAAGTGATCAAAACCCTTATGAACGGGGAGCGGATTGAAAATATCATCTATGCCCTCTATAGCTCGGTCGTAAAAAGGGTCATGGAAATGACCGCCATCACCACCGACACCGTGGTCTTTTCCGGCGGGGTTCTGCGCTATCACCCGAAATTGATGGCCATGTTCACCGAAACGCTGACCGAAGCCAACCCGCGCATGAAAACCATGCTCGCCCCCAACGCCCAATATTCCGGAGCCATCGGCGCCGCGTTCTTTGGCCAGAATACATAATAACGCATTAACGTACTATTTTACATATTAAATGTTTGTGATCGCCTGTCAGATGAATTATAATGATCGCAAATAATAATCAGGGCCAATATGCAGGATCTATTCATATATAAACGCCAAATCCAGTTTGGTGACACGGATGCGGTGGGCATTGTCTATACGGTGCGCTTCTTTGACTATTGTATGGAGGCCATTGACGCCTGGCAGCGGGAATATCTGGATATTGACTGGTTTGATATGGTGGACAAGCGCCGCATCGGCACCCCCATGGTCAAGATTGACATGAGCATGACCGGCCCCCTCGCCCGGGGCAAGGCCCATATCACCCTGTTGATCACGCGGGTGGGCAAGTCATCGGTGATCTATCAACTTCATGGCCGGGATGAGGACGGAAATGACTGTTTTCTGGCCAATTTTACCTATTGTCTGACCGACTGTACCTATTTCAAGCCAATCCCCATTCCGGCCTATTTCCGCCCCATAATGGAGGATTACCATCAACTCAGTCTAGCCTCTAATGAAATTATCTAACTTTTCTTGTGCTTCCTTAAGATTTCTGTAAAATTTCAGGGGTAAAGATGAGGACCCATGGATAAAAAAATGAAAATACTGGTCACCGGCGGTTCAGGCTATATCGGTAGCCACACCGTGCTTGAGCTATTACAGGCGCAGCATGATGTGATGGTGATCGACAATCTGTGCAATTCTTGCGAAGAATCCCTGCACCGGGTTAAAAATATCACCGGCAAAAACAACCTGTCTTTTCAGGAGCTTGATATTCTGGACAGCGCCGGGTTGGATCAGCTTTTCAATGCCCATGATTTTGACGCGGTCATTCACTTTGCCGGGCTGAAGGCCGTGGGCGAAAGCGTCACGAAGCCCCTCACCTATTATCAGAATAATGTGGCCGGGACCGTCACCCTCTGTCAGGCCATGGAACGGCAGGGCGTGCGCAATCTGGTGTTCAGCTCATCGGCCACCGTTTACGGCGACCCCGAAAGCGTCCCCATCCGTGAAGATTTTCCCACCGGCGGCACCACCAACCCCTACGGCACCTCAAAGCTGATGATTGAGGGCATCTTGGCGGATATGGCGGCGGCAGACCCCCGGTGGAATATTGCCCGCCTGCGCTATTTCAATCCGGTGGGCGCGCACGAAAGCGGCCTAATCGGCGAAGACCCGCAGGATATTCCCAATAACCTGATGCCCTATATCAGTCAGGTGGCCGTGGGCAAATTGAAAGAACTTTCCGTCTTTGGCGATGATTATCCCACCCCGGACGGCACCGGCGTGCGCGATTATATCCATGTGGTTGATCTGGCGCTTGGCCATTTGAAAGCCCTGGACAAGCTTATGACTAATCCGGGTCTGGTTACCTATAATCTGGGCACTGGAAAGGGTTATAGCGTGCTGGATATGGTCAAGGCCTTTGAGAAAGCCAACGGTGTCAAAATCCCGGTTCGCATGGCCCCCCGCCGCACCGGGGACATTGCCGCCTGTTACGCCGACCCCACATTGGCCAGACAGGAGCTAGACTGGCAGGCCGCGCGGGATCTGGACGATATGGTTCGTGATGCCTGGAACTGGCAGTCCCAAAATCCCAACGGTTACAAAGATTGAGCCTTAGGTAACAGGATATAATCCGCCGCTTTCAGACGGCCCCCCTCCTCAATTCTGGTCAAATCAAAGGCATAGCCGCGCGTGATAAGCCGCCAGAGGGTTTTAAACGGGCGGGCCTTATCCATATGAGCCGAATAGAGATAGACATCATGGTATGGGGTTTCGATCTGCGCACCGTCCCGATTCTGAAAAATAATGATCTGCTTGTCAAATTTGATAAATTTGGTAAGGTTCTCCGCCCTCTCACACCGCACAATGGCCCGGCCCACGGGAAAGGTTGGCTGGGACAGGATTTTCACCTCTCCGGATGGGGCCTTCAACGTCATATTGACCGACAGCACAGCACGTTGCAGCTCATCCGCTTCATAAAGCTCATATTGCTGGAAATTTCCGGCGATTTCAGCGGCTATGGCCCCGAACCCCGCATTCAGGTCAATATAGCATTTAGCGTAGCCCTCATGGCCGGAAAAATGCCGGATGGCGTGAATGATGTGATCATCATAGCGGCCCTCCCGCAGAATATCCTGCCCGGCCTTCAGACTCGGGTTAAGGAAAATATCACCCTTGACCTTGCCAGACAGGGACAGGCTTTCCTTGACCTTCTCCTTGATATATTTGAAGAAGGGCAGCCTGAAAAGAATTTCGGTTTGGGACATGAACCGTTTTAACCGTTCACTTGCTCGGCAAACTGGCCTTTGGGGCGGTAGTGATGCAGATAGCTGGGCAATATAGCCTCCACCAGTGTTGGCGTGATGCCAAGGTCAGACAGCCCCTTTGCATCGTCATCCACCACATTGTCCGACTTTAACATTCTCAGCTGGTCCAATGTGATCGGCGGGTTGGGCAACATGCCGAGGAAGAAAACCTTAAACGGCGCAATGAAGTCCGGCACATCCACAAACCACGGTGTCTGCATGGCTTCCTTTGCCGCGAGCTGCATCATCTCGCGCAGGCTGTATATATCCGCACCGCCCAGCTCATATATCTCGCCCTGCATATCCTTCGTCATAATGGCCTTTGCAATGGCCTCCGCCACGTCCCCCACATAAACCGGCTGGAATTTTGTATCACCGGAAAACACCGGCACAAGGGGCAGGCTTGCCGCCTGGGCAAAACGGTTAAACAGATGATCCATCGGCCCGAAAATTACGCTGGGGCGGATTATTGTGGCCTCTGGAAAAGCCGCCATTACGGCCTT
>JAADFR010000059.1 GCA_013152755.1 Alphaproteobacteria bacterium | reverse complement strand
ACTTTGAGAAGAATACATTATGGATGCCAGCACCTTTACCACATGTTACAAAGAAAACAGGATTGGATATAGTTCCTTTACTGCCGGAGATATAAGCAGATGCAGGGTCAATGTCTTTACAGCCAGAATTCTCTCTATGGATTTTATTTACACCTGCAATGATAATGTCTTTGTAAGGACTGATTTTATTACTCCAAATAAAATCATCTTCGGTAAATATTTCCAGACCAGATGCATCAACATTTTTTCTACGTAGGAATTTACTTGCAATCCAACCTCTATGTGAACTTGTTAACCATTCAGGATCAGTAACTCTAATTTTTGACCAGCTACCTACAGAACATTCTTCATATACTGTGACAGAATTATCAATAGTTATGTAATGCGTTTTGTGTAAAATTGCAGTTGCTTTTTGATTAATGATTTTATCATCTTTTGTACTTGGCCCTTGCCTGACATTAATTTCAGTACCTTTTATTTTATAGGATTTGCCTGTAGCTTTAGCTCCAGCTTCACTGCAACCAACCAAAGCAAAAGATTGATAAGGAAAAAATATAACCATTACTATGGTAGCTAGTAAAGTTCTTAGCATGTTTTTCTCCCTTAAATTACAGTTATAGCAACCGAATTAGTCATATTTTGTCAAAATTGCTATCCTCAAAGATTAATAAATATTATAAGGTAACTCGGTCAGACTGCAAGACATGGGCTATTAACCATCAGAAGGCTCACCCCCGAACAGGGTGATGCGACCATGCGGCCCCATCTCTTAACCCACTTTTCTAAACCCCTGAGCCACCAGATAGGTTTCTGCCGATTGGGCGCGGCTGGCGGGGGGTTTGAAGTGACGGACCGATTTAAAAGATTTCTTCATCTCTGCCAGCATATCCTGATCGGCCCCGCCCCGGAATACCTTGGTCACGAAAATGCCGCCCTCGCCCAATGTCTTTTTGGCAAAGTCAAAGGCCAGCTCCACCAACGCCAGGGTGCGTATATGGTCGGTCTGTTGATGGCCCGTGGTCGCCGCCGCCATATCACTCATCACCAAGTCAACAGGATCCCCCGCCAACAGCTCAAATAGCTTTTCCTCGGCCGCGTCCGTGGTGAAATCCATTTGCAGGAAGGTCGCCCCGTCAAGGGGGGGGACTTCCAACAGGTCAATACCCACCACACGGGCTTTTCTGCCGGCTTTTTTCAGGGCCACCTGTGTCCAGCCACCCGGGGCCGCGCCCAAGTCAACAATGGTTCTTGCCTGACGTAAAAATGAGAATTTATCGTCCAGTTCCAACAGCTTATAAGCCGACCGTGCCCGGTAGCCATCCCGATGGGCCGCATCAACATAAGGGTCGTTCAATTGCCGTTGTAACCAGCGCACCGATGAAATCTTGCGCCCCCGCGATGTCTTGACCCGGAATTTCTCCCCCCGTGTCAGGCCGCGTGGATCGGTCTTTCTTTCCTTGCCGGTCCGGGTTAATTTTGGCCGTTTGATCATTTTGCCTGCGCTCCCCCATTGGCCTTGTTGCTGTTCTGGCGGTTTCTGCGGCGGCGATTGTTGTTTTTCCGGCGGCGGCTTTTTTGTTTGTCCATCATGTCCAACAGCATTCCCTCCCGGATACCCCGGTCGGCAACGCTGATTTCCCCGATGGGCCACAGATCCATAATGGTTTCCAGAATGGCACAGCCCGCCACCACAAGATCCGCCCGGTCCTCCCCAATGCTTTTCAGGGCCACCCGTTCCTCATAATTCAACACCGACAATATATTGCACAGATCGCGAATATGGGACGCGCGCACCAAAGCCCCGTCAACCCGTGCCCGGTCATACGTCTCAAGCTCCAGATGCATGGCGGTCAGGGTTGTGATGGTGCCGGACGTGCCCAGCAATTGCACCTTACCCTCCCGCACCAAATCCTGCATATCGTTTTTCTGCTCAAAAGACGTGATTGCGGAAGCAATATTTTGGCGCATTTCGGCATAGGCGCCGCCCGTGATCGTCTCCTGCGTGCCATATTGTTCCGACAGATTAACCACCCCAAAGGGGACAGAGGTCCAATCGATAATTTCCGGCATACCGCCGCGCAGGATCTTTACCCAGATAAGCTCCGTACTGCCGCCGCCAATATCAAAGACGATGGCATGGGAATATTCCTGCTTCAACAGGGCCTTGCAGCCCATAACCGCCAGCCGGGCTTCCTCTGCCGGGTCGATGATATTGAGCTTGATGCGGACCTCTTTTTCCACCCGTTCGATAAATTCGTCACAATTGCTGGCCTCGCGGCAGGCTTGTGTCGCCACATTGCGCATATGGGTCGCCCCGCGCCGCCTGATTTTGGCCACGCAAATGTCAAGGGCCTCTATGGTCCGGTCAATAGCCGCCTGGGACAAGGCCCCGTTACGGCTTAAGCCCTCGCCCAGTCGCACGACCCGGGAAAAGCTGTCAATGACCTGAAAACCGTCAGCCGTTTGCCGCGCCACCAGCAAGCGGCAGTTGTTGGTGCCAAGGTCTATAGCGCTGTAAATATTTTTTGATACCGGCTTCTGGTTTTTTTTCTTGTGTTTAATATACATGATGTATTTTTATATAATGCAAAAGGGCCGAGTACCAACCAAAAAACCCAAAAATATTACTGGACCTGCCCTTAAAAATGCTTATATAAGGGCCGCATCAGCGTTACGCGCCTGATCCGGAGTAGTTTAATGGTAGAACTATGGACTCTGACTCCATCAATAGTGGTTCGAATCCACTCTCCGGATCCAATTCACTGCGACAGCCTGCCCCAATTGCCCGTAAACCCCAAGCATACCGAAAAAATTATTTTATAATTTTGCCCCTTTTGCTTGATCTCAAATGCTGTATAAAGATGCTATAAAGGGAAAAATATATCTATTTATAGGGAAAAATAAATGACTTCTACAGATGATTCTGACGCCAAGTCAGAAAAGGGCAATTTCTGGTTCAGAATACCACTTTGGAAACGCATTATTGCGGCCTTGATTCTAGGGGCTATTGTCGGCAGCCTATGGGGTGACGGGGCGGCAAACATCAAATGGATCGGTGATATATTCATTCGTCTGATCCGCATGGTTGTTGTGCCTCTGGTGTTTGTGACACTAGTTTCCGGTATTGTCGCCATGGGAGACCCTAAAAAGCTTGGCTCAATCGGCATTAAAACCATGGCGCTTTATCTTGGCACAACGGCAATAGCAATTGTCATTGGCCTTGTTCTGGCGACGATCATTCGGCCCGGTGTCGGCATAGACATGATGGGCGCAACAGCGGAAACCCTGGCCCCCGTCATGCCGCTGGCAGAACGGCTAGTGGGCATTATACCCACAAACCCCGTTGCCGCGCTGGCGAACGGGGATATTCTGGCGGTGATATTTTTTGCTATTATGTTCGGGTCCGGGATCATGCTCGCGGGCGAAAAGGGTAAATTCGTCGCCGATGTTATGGACAGCGCGACGGAAGTCATGTTGAAAATCATTCATATGATTATGGAAGTGGCCCCTTTCGGCGTCTTTGCCCTGATCGCGGCAACCACCGGGGCAAAGGGCATAAATGCGCTGGCCGATGTTGTCCCGCTGGCCATAACCCTCACCATCAGCTTTATCCTTCATATAGTGATCACCCATGGCGGCATCATAAAATTCATGCTTAAATTGCCGGTAACGCGGTTTTTCAAAGACATCATAGATGCCCAGCTTATCGCATTCTCCACATCATCAAGCAGCGCGACCATGCCCGTGACAATGGCAGTTGCCGAAGAGAATCTGGGGATCAAGACCCCTGTTGCCTCCAGTGTCATTCCCTTGGGTGCGACCATCAATATGGATGGAACGGGGCTCTATGTTGGGGTGGTGACTATTTTTACCGCGCAGTCCCTCGGCATTGATCTTACCCTCGTGGATTATGGCCTGATCGCCCTTACCACGACCCTGGTTTCCATTGGAACCGCCGCCGTACCAAGCGCAAGCCTCTTTCTGCTCGCTGCCGTATTGGGCGTCATCGGGGTCAGTCCTGAGCAAACGGCGCTTGTGGTGGGGTTCCTTCTACCCTTTGACCGTCCTCTCGATATGATGCGAACAGTGGTAAATGTGACCGGTGATCTATCCGTCGCAACAGCCGTGGCCAAATTTGAAGGCGAGTTTGATGAAGAAGTCTTCAGACGTGATCCCAAGGTTTAAACCCTCGGCAGAATAGGCAAGCCTGCACCCGAACGGCCATAATATTTTTTATTTGTTTACGTCATAGGGCTTTTTTTTGTACAAGAAGCTCGGAAATAACGGCAACAAAGAAAACCTGATGTTTTATCTGATCGATAATTATGACAGCTTTACCTATAACCTGTTTCACTATCTGGGTGAAATCGGGGTAGAAACTCAGGTCGTGCGTAATGATGCCATTACGGTTGAACAGATTTTAACCGAAAAGGCGTCCGGCGATATTGAGGGCGTTATCCTGTCCCCCGGCCCCTGCACCCCCAATGAGGCTGGTATCTGTCTTGACCTGATCAAACAAGCGCGTGGCCGCCTGCCCATCCTTGGGGTTTGTCTGGGGCACCAGTCCATAGGCCAGATTTATGGCGGCGAGGTTATCCGCGCGCCCTACCTGATGCATGGCAAGGTCAGCGATATACATCATAAGGGCCAAACAATCTTCAAGGGCTTTGACAGCCCGTTCCGCGCCACCCGCTATCATTCCCTGATCGTAGGCCGGGACAGCCTGCCGAATTGTCTTGAGATTACGGCGCAAACGGAAGACGGGTTGATCATGGGGCTGTCCCATAAAGACCACCCGGTTCACGGCGTCCAATTCCATCCGGAAAGCATTGAATCCGAAAACGGCCATGACCTGTTGAAAAACTTCATCGAAATCGCCAGAAAGTTTAACCAGCCATGAGCCCCGATTTCAAAACGCTGATCCATAAAATCGCCTCTGGAGAAACTTTGAGCCAGCAGGAAGCCCGGAGTGCCTTTAATTACATGATGAGCGGGGATGCCACCGGGGCACAGATCGGGGCGTTCCTCATGGGGCTGCGCCTGCGCGGCGAAACCATCGCGGAAATCACCGGCGCCGCCGAGGCCATGCGCGCCAAAGCTCATTTTATCACGGCCCCGGACAATGCGGTTGATACCTGCGGCACCGGCGGTGACGGCGCCCATACCTATAATATCTCCACGGCAGCGGCCATTGTGCTGGCGGCCTGCGGTGTCAGTGTAGCCAAGCATGGCAACCGAGCTATCTCCTCCAAATCCGGCTCCGCCGATGTTCTGGAAACCTTAGGCATTAATATTGAGGCCCCCATGGACATCGTGGAAAAATGCCTCAAAGATATTGGCATCGGCTTTATGATGGCCACCCGTCACCATAGCGCCATGCGCCATGTGGGGCCTTCGCGGACCTCTCTTGGCACCCGGACCATTTTCAACCTGCTTGGCCCCCTGTCCAACCCGGCCGGGGCCAAATATCAGGTAATCGGTGTTTTCGACCAGAAATGGACCGCCCCACTGGCCGAAGTTTTGGGCAATCTGGGCTCAAAAAGGGTCTGGGTGGTTCATGGGGCCGATGGCCTTGATGAGCTAAGCATTTCTGGTCCGTCCTTCGTATCCGAATTTAAGGGCGGCAAGGTCACGTCTTTTGAGGTCACGCCAGAGGATGCCGGGCTGAGCCGCCATAGCCTGCCTGAAATTCGCGGCGGTGATGCGGCCCATAACGCCCGCGCCCTGACAGATGTGTTAAAGGGTGCGCAGAATGCCTATCGCCAGATTGTCCTGCTCAATTGCGCGGCGGCTCTGCTGGTGGCCGGGAAAGCGGCTGACCTGAAACAGGGGGCCATACTTGCGGCAGAGGCCATCGACAGCGGCAAGGCCCTTGAAAAACTCAATCACTGGGTCAAAATGTCACATGGCTAATATTCTGGATAATATCGCCGCCGACAAACGCGACCATGTGGCGGCCTGTAAAAAACGCACAAGCCTTGCCGATCTGGACAGGCAAGCCAAGAACGCCCCGCCTGTACGTGGTTTTGCAAACAGCCTTTACCGGGCGCAACAAGCAGGCCGCTTTGGCCTGATCACGGAAATCAAGAAAGCCAGCCCCAGCAAAGGCCTGATCCGCCCTGACTTTGACCCGCCTGCCTTGGCACGGGCCTACGCGGACGGCGGGGCCAGTTGCCTGTCAGTGCTGACAGATATTCCCTATTTTCAGGGCTGTGACGATTATCTGATTGCCGCCCGGGCGGCCTGCGCACTGCCGGTTCTGCGCAAGGATTTTATGATTGACCCCTATCAGGTAGTAGAAGCCCGGGCCATGGGCGCGGATTGTATTCTGCTGATCATGGCCATGCTGGACCCGGAACAGGCGCGGGAGCTGGAGCAGACCGCGCTGGACCATGGCCTAGACGTTTTAATCGAAAGTCATAATGTAGCGGAGATGGAGCGGGCGCTTGATATGAAAAGTCCGCTTATGGGTATAAATAACCGTAATCTAAAGACTTTTGAGGTTTCACTGGACGTCACGATACAGCTTGCCAAAATGGCCGTACAGGATAAAATGCTGATCAGTGAAAGCGGTATCTATAGCCCCGATGACCTGAGCATGTTACAGGATAAGGCCGGGATCAACAGCTTTCTGATCGGTGAATCCCTCATGCGGCAGGATGATGTGGCCCAAGCCACCCGCGAATTGATTGGAGAATAGAATGTCAAAACTGACCCATCTGGATGCACAGGGCAAGGCGAGCATGGTTGACGTTTCGCTGAAAGCCGAAACCCACCGCCGGGCCGATGCCCGTGGCCGGATCACCATGGCCCCGGAAACGCTGGCCCTGATCGCGGAGGGCGGCGTTAAAAAGGGCGATGTCTTTTCCGTGGCCCGGCTGGCCGGTATCATGGCGGCCAAGAAATGTGCCGACCTCATCCCCCTGTGCCATCCCCTGCCCCTGCAAAATATACAGGTTGAGCTGGAATGTAATGAGGCGGACAGCAGCGTTGACATATTCGCCACCGCCAATCTCTATGGCCGCACCGGTATTGAGATGGAGGCCCTCTGCGCCGTATCCCTCGCCGCCCTGACCATCTATGATATGTGCAAGGCCGTGGACCGGAGCATGAAGATCGGTGACATCCGGCTAACCCATAAATCCGGCGGCAAGTCCGGTGAATTTAATGCAGATTAAGGAAATATAATATCATGTCCCTGATGCCCGTTGATCAAGCCCTTGAGATTATATCTCAGCAATTCCGACCTCTGGAGGCCGAAGATATTCCGCTGGCGCAAGCCCTTGGCCGGACCACGGCCTGTGATCATTTCGCCGCTGTGACCCAACCGCCGTTCAATGCATCCGCCATGGATGGTTACGCCATGCGGGCCGTGGATGTGGCCCAATGCCCCGCGGAACTCGCCGTTACCGGTGAAGTCGCCGCTGGAAAGGCCTATAACGGTGAAGTTACCCCCGGCACCACGGTGCGCATTTTTACCGGCGGCCCGGTGCCAAAGGGCGCAGACACCGTCATTATGCAGGAAAATACCGACCGCCTGTCAGAAGACACCGTCCGCATTAACATCGGGGCCGAAAAAGGCCGCAACATCCGCCCGGCAGGCAATGATTTCGCCAAAGATCAAAAGCTGGTCACGGCGGGATCTGTTCTCACATCCCGCCATATCGGCATGATGGCGGCGGCCAATATTGCCACAGTTAGTGTGTACCGCAAGCCACGTATTGCCCTGCTGTCCACCGGGGATGAGCTGGTTAATGTGGGCGAAGACGTGGGACCGGATCAGATTATCAATTCCAATAATCTGCTCATGTCCACATTGGTTATTGAAAATGGCGGCGAGCCCATTGACCTTGGTATTGCCCGTGACAACGTGGCCTCACTGGAAGAAAAAATCGACCTGCTCCGGGACACGGAAAAGGTGGATATGTTCATCACCATTGGCGGGGCGTCAGTCGGCGACCATGACCTGATCCAGAAAGTTCTGGGCCAGCATGGGCTGAAGGTTGCTTTCTGGAAAATTGCCATCCGGCCCGGCAAGCCGATGATCTTTGGTGAATTTAACGATGGTCCAATGATCGGCCTGCCCGGTAATCCGGCTTCTGCCTTTGTCTGTGCCATCAATTTCATGGTCCCGGCCCTACATATTATGCTGGGTCGCGCGAATATTGGCGCCCCCACATCCTATGCCTTCGTGGATCATGATTTGCCGGAGAATGGCAGTCGGCAGGATTATATGCGCGCGCAATATTATGAAAATGACCGGGGTGAGAAAATCGTCACCACCACCCCCAAACAGGACAGCGCAAAACTCAGCACGTTGGCCAATGCAAATTGCCTGTTGATCCGCGCCCCGCACGCCCCCGCGATCACCAAAGGCACCCAAGTTAAAATTATGCTCCTACGCCCTTGACAAAAGAATATAAATAGAACATAAATAAAACAAAGAGTGATTTGTTCGATCAGGAGGCCTTTACATGCTCACCAAAAAGCAACGTGATTTATTGCTGTTCATCCATGAAAAACTTCAGGAAAACGGTATTGCACCGTCCTTTGATGAGATGAAGGATGCCCTGAACCTGAAATCAAAATCAGGTATTCATCGGCTCATCGGTGCGTTGGAGGAACGGCAATTCATCCGCCGCCTACCCAACCGGGCCCGGGCTCTGGAAATCCTGCGCCTGCCCGATAATGAGGAAAAAAACCAGCCGGACAATCTGTTTAAACCGGATTTTGGCCGCACGGAAACGGCGGAGGTGCCCTCGGACCCTCAAACGGTTGATATTCCCCTTCATGGCCGTATCGCTGCGGGCACACCTATTGAGGCTCTGGAACAGTTTGAGAATATTCCGGTGCCCATATCCATGATTGGCGGCGGCAGTCATTATGCCCTTGAAATTGATGGTGATTCCATGGTTGAGGCTGGCATATTGGACGGGGATACTATTGTGGTTCAGCGGTGTGATGTCGCCGAAAACGGCGCCATAGTTGTCGCCCTGATTGATGAGCAGGAGGCCACTTTGAAAACCCTTTACAAAAAAGGCCCGGACATCGCCCTTGAACCCTCCAACCGGGATTATGACACCCAGACCTATCCCGCAAACCGCGTCCGCATACAGGGCCGTCTTGTGGGCCTGTTGCGGCAGTATTAAGGTAGCCTGAAGATAAGGTCTCTAACGGGCTGCCTATAATGCCATTTACCTGCTCCACGGCCTGTTACCACGGCTTTCGGCTACGGTTTTTACGGTGATCCACTCCCCGCGCTGATCAGGCAACCACAGAGCATGACCACCCTTGTGATAAAAATCCCATTTATCAATCACCAATTTTGCCGATGGGCAGTCCACCTCTACCGGGACAAGGCTGATCACCAGCTGTGCGTTGCGGCAATCCTCGGTCAGGGCCAGTTCGTCCTTGACCAGCGCAATTAGCATGTCAGTATTTTTATGGGCCGGACGATACAGGCAACTAAGTTTATCACAGGTCATCCAGCTTCCCGCCGTGTATTTCCGCCCGTTATAATCCCACTTTTCGGCCTTTTCCTGCCCGGCTCTTTGGGCCCAGCGGGCGCGGGTCATACGGCCAGACCGGAAACTGGACAGGCTGATTTCCGCATTGGCGTTACGGACCCCCACCAGCCGTCCGCTATTATCAATCAAAATATCCGGCTGAGTGGTGAAAAATGCCGCCGCGACGCCGAACGCAACCACAGGAAGCCCCAAAAGATGCCAGCGCGTACGCCAGATGACAAACCATAACGCCCCCAGAGCCATAATGATAAGGGCGCCCAGTCCCATTGACGGAATAAGGCTGTAGGCCCCCGGTGCATGAGACACATTTTCGGCCACAAACATGATCACCTCCAACCCGTACGACATAGGATAGAGGGCCAATTGTCCAAGACCAAAAGGGGCCAAAATCAAATAGGCCACAACGCAGGGCATCACCCATGACGCCATCACCGGCATAGCCAGAAGATTTGCCAGCAGGCCATATTGCACCAGCTTGTTAAAATGAAACAGGGCAAAGGGCGCTATGGCCATTTCCGCCACCAATGTGGTAAACAGCATGGTACCTATATACAGCCCCGCCTTCCCCGTCCATCCCCGGCTATTACCGGATAATTTCACCCACCGCATATTGATTTTCTCGTAAGCCGCAACAAGTGCGACCACGGCGGCAAAAGACATCTGAAAACTGACCGATAACAAGGCTTCAGGCGTGAACAGTAATATCACCATGGCCGCAATGGCCACCAGACGCAGTGAGATGGCCTTGCGGTCCGTCAGCACGCCCAGAAACAGAATGGAGGCCATTATAAAGGCCCGAACAGTGGGTGTTGAGCCGCCGCTTAAAAATACATAGACCACCCCCGCCCCAATCGCGATTACAGCAGCCCATTTCTTTATGGGAAAATGCAACGTCAAATATTCGGACCGGGACAGCAAAAAGCGGGAAAAGAAGAAAGCCGCGCCGCATAAAAGCCCCATATGAAGCCCCGATATGGCCAACAGATGCGCCAACCCCGAATTGCGCATATTATCCGCGACCTCTAACGATATGCCGTCCCGCATACCGGTAATCAATGCCGCCGCCAGCCCCCCGGCATCCCCCGCGATGGTTTGGCGTATATCCTCTGCCATTGCCCGCCGCTGGCGCGCGCCAAGGCCCTGTGCCGGCGGGCCTCTGCTCAGAATTTCAGGCTTGCCTATGCCGTAACCCACGGCACCGATCCCCTGAAACCAAATTTGCCGGGCATAATCAAAATCACCAGGCATGGTTGGCGGCGGCGGTGGCATCAGTCCGGCACGTATTTTAATCCTGTCCCCCGGATAGGGCAGTTGATCATATTTCTGGACCTTGATCCGAATTTTATTGAGCGGCCCAACCCCCTGAATTTGAGGATTCTTGAGAATAATATGCAGTTTGCCATTATCATAATGGCGAATATCCGTGACCAAACCTGTGATCCAGCGTGGGGATATTTCCTTGGATAATACCGGCGTTGACAGACTCTGGCTTCGCATGGTTGCGACTGTGAAACCACTTGCGGTTAGAAGAAACGCCATCAAGGTCAAACGTATGAGAAAAAACCGCCAGAATACCAAAAGCATAAGGAGTAGAAAAACACTCGCCACGCCCCCCAAAAACAGGCTTGGTTCAGCGGCCAGAGAAAAATACACCCCGATACCCACGGCAAAAAATACCGGAATCCACAGGATTAGTCTGCCGTACTCCTGATAGAATATTATTCTTATCTTATCTATTACAGCCGCCCCTCACAATTCCTGAAATATAAAATATTTATGAATTATTTCTGTATTTTACCACAACAGGCTTCCATTATTAGGATAATTTTGCTAAAAACCAACCAAGTTCAAGGACAGTCGTTCTTACCGACAAAATTATTATTCCTCGTGCGCGAACAATATACATACGAGCTATGTGTCATATTCGCCCAATAAAGCTGATGGAAAATATAAAGAAATGACGAAGAAGGTCGTAACACGCTTCGCCCCGTCACCAACGGGGTTTCTGCACATCGGCGGTGCCAGAACCGCCCTTTTTAACTGGTTATTTGCCCGCCATCACGGCGGTGAATTCCGTTTGCGTATTGAAGATACGGACCGGAAAAGACTGACCGAGGGCGCTGTAGAGGCCATTTATGACGGTATGAGCTGGCTTGGTCTTGACCATGACGGCGAAATCGTCAGCCAATATGCCCGCCGCGCCCGCCATATTGAAGTGGCCAATGAACTGCTGGCCAACGGCAAGGCCTATCATTGCTATTGCTCGCCGGAAGAACTGAAGGAAATGCGTGAACGCGCCCGCGCCGAAGGCCGCCCCATGGGCTATGATGGCCGCTGGCGGGACCGTGATCCGTCTGAGGCCCCCGAAGGCGTCAACCCGGTTGTCCGTTTCCGGTCCCCTAATGAGGGCGAAACCACCATCCATGATCAGGTTCAGGGTGATGTAACCGTGGCCAATGTCCAGCTTGATGACATGATCCTGCTCAGGGCCGATGGTTCACCCACCTATATGCTGTCCGTGGTGGTCGATGACCATGATATGGGCGTGACCCACGTCATTCGCGGCGACGACCACCTGACCAACGCGGCCCGTCAGGCGCAGATGATTAAGGCCATTGGCTGGGACCTTCCAGTTTATGCCCATATTCCGCTGATCCACGGGCCGGACGGGGCAAAGCTGTCCAAACGGCACGGCGCGCTAGGCGTTGAGGCTTACCGCGATATGGGCTACCTGCCCAGTGCTTTGAAAAATTACCTGATCCGGCTTGGCTGGGCCCACGGTGATGACGAGATCATGTCAATTGAACAGGCCATTGAATGGTTTGGCCTTGACGGTATCGGAAAATCCCCGTCCCGCTTTGACTTTACCAAGTTGGAAAATTTGAACGGTTATTATATCCGCGAGGTGGAATCCAATGAAAATCTGGTGGCCATATGCCGCCCCCTCATTGAAAAGAAGCTTGAGCGGACCCTGTCTAATGACGAGGCAGGACTTCTGCTTACGGCTATGGATGAATTCAAGCCACGGGCGAAAAACATCAATGATCTGGCGGAAAGCACGCTGTTCCTCTTTGCCAAACGTCCCCTCACCTTCATTCCAAAGGCGGAAAAGATTTTGAGTGACGCGGCAAGGCATATACTGGCGGATGTGGCCGACCTGCTGGAGAAGAATGAGGACTGGCGCATCACCACGCTGGAGACTGAGATCAAGGCATTGGCCGAAGACCAAGACCTGAAACTGGGCAAAATAGCCCAGCCAATCCGCGCATCCTTGACCGGGAGCAATGTTTCTCCCGGAATTTTTGATATTTTAGTCTGGATAGGAAAAGACGAAAGTCTTGCCAGAATAAGGGATGTCGCAAAAAAATTAACCTGATGGACGTTACGGTAATTCGTAAAGTCTTAACATTGCCTATGTAATATATTTGGCATTGTTGTACTACAACACCAGATTTTGAAAGGATGTGGATATATGATAAAGAACGTATTTGACAAGACATTATTAAATGAGACGGCAACCTTAACCATTGGGGGTAAAACTCTGGAATTGCCGATCTATTCCGGGTCTGTCGGACCAGATGTTATCGATATTCGCAAGCTTTACGCCGACACAGGCATGTTCACCTATGATCCGGGCTTCACCTCCACCGCGAGCTGTGAATCCAGCATCACCTATATTGACGGTGACAAGGGTATTTTGCTCTATCGGGGCTATCCTATTGATCAACTGGCGGAAAAGAGCGACTTTATGGAAGTCGCCTATCTGCTGCTGAACGGAGAATTGCCTGACAAAGAAACCAAAGACGATTTTGTCACTACGATCACCTATCATACCATGGTCCATGACCAGATGAATTCCCTGTTCAAAGGCTTTCGCCGGGATGCCCATCCCATGGCCATTATGGTTGGCGTATTGGGTGCCATGTCTGCTTTTTATCATGATAGTCTGGACATTAATGATCCCGTACAACGGAAAATCGCGTCGCACCGTCTGATTGCCAAAATCCCGACCATTGCCTCCATGGCCTATAAATATTCCGTTGGACAGCCTTTCGTCTATCCACGTAATGATATGAGCTATGCGGAAAACTTCCTGCATATGACGTTTGGCGTTCCCCAATGCGAGGAATACGAAGTTAGCCCGGTTCTGGCCAATGCCATGGATAAAATTTTTATCCTCCATGCGGACCATGAACAGAATGCCTCCACCTCCACAGTTCGCCTAGCTGGATCATCCGGAGCAAATCCTTTTGCCTGTATCGCGGCGGGTATAGCCTCCCTCTGGGGACCGGCCCACGGCGGCGCCAATGAGGCCTGCCTTAATATGTTACAGGAAATCGGCACCGTTGACCGTATTCCTGAATATGTGGAAAAGGCCAAGAACAAAGACGATCCCTTCCGCCTTATGGGTTTTGGCCACCGGGTCTATAAAAACTTTGACCCACGGGCAAAGGTTCTGGCCAAATCCGCCAAAGAAGTTCTGGACGAGCTTGGCGTTAATGACCCTATGCTGGATGTGGCCCGTGAGCTGGAACGGATTGCGTTGGAAGATGATTATTTCAAGGAAAAGAAACTCTACCCCAATGTGGACTTCTATTCCGGTATTATCTTAAAAGCCATGGGTTTCCCCACTGGCATGTTCACGGTCCTGTTTGCGCTGGCCAGAACAACCGGCTGGGTATCACAATGGGGCGAAATGATCGAAGATCCGACCCAGAAAATTGGCCGCCCACGTCAGCTGTTCACCGGTGATACGATGCGGAATTATGTGGATATTGAAAATAGATAAAACGCTCTATCAGAAAAACAAAAAGCCCGGAGAAAATTCTTCGGGCTTTTTTGTTGGGCCATATAAAAAAACTAGAACAGTATCAAACCTATCTTGTCATTGCCGCGCAGGCGGTAATCCAGAATCTCGTCAGGAATGACGAATATTGCGCGTAACTGACGTTTGCCAATTGCCTTTCGCATAACCTAAATAGAGAATCGGCGTTTCATTAACGCTCTATAAACTCGATCATATAGCCGTCCGGGTCACAGACAAAGGCGATCACTGTCTTGCCGCCCTTCATTGGGCCCGGTTTTCGCGGAACCTCTATGCCCTTTTGCTCAAGCTCTGCACAGATAGTATAAATATCCGTGACCCCGATGGCCAGATGACCAAAGGCCTCCCCCATGGGATAAGGTTCGGTACGATCCCAGTTATGGGTCAGTTCAATGACGGTATGGTCACTTTCATCGCCGTAGCCTAAAAACGCGAGCGTAAAACGACCTTCAGAAAAATCTTTTTTCCGCAGCAGATCAAGCCCCAAATGCTGACAATAAAATTCAATGGATTTGTTCAGGTCCAGAACCCGGATCATCACATGCAAAAAACGATTGCCGCCCGCCATGCTGATCAGGCCTGCTTGTCGGCAATCATGGCGGTGAAGGTAGCCTCGGCCACCAATTCACCGGCAACCTTGCCTTCGCCCTTGAAACGCCATACCGGACCCCGGTGGCGTTCCTTGGTAATATGCAGTTCCAACCTGTCGCCCGGCACAACGGTTTTGCGGAATTTCGCCCCGTCAATGGACATGAAGTAGGCCAGCTTTTCACTGGCCTCACCTTCCATGCTCAGCATAACCAGTGTGGCCGCTGCCTGAGCCATGGCCTCAACGATTAGAACGCCGGGCATCACCGGCTTGCCCGGAAAATGCCCCTGAAAGAAAGGCTCATTCATGGTCACACATTTAATGCCAACCGCTGATGTACCGGGGTTAATATCGGTCAACTGATCGATCAACAGCATCGGGTATCTGTGAGGGATCAATTCCATGATCCGCTCAACACCGATAGTTTGCGCTTCGTTGCGACATTCTTCTGACATAGCGAACTTTCTACCCCTTAAAAGGGCTTATTTGGCAGCAGGCGTAGCATTAGCTGCTGGAAGCTCTACCTTGATTGAAGGCAAAACCTGATCCAGTGCTTCGATAACCTTTGTCGTCACATCAAGGCCCGGGCCTTTTTCGATGACCAGGCTGACATCCATAATCATGGTTGCTTTATGCTCTTTCAGGATTTTTTGCAAGATAGGCTTCAATGCCCGTTGCAGTTCATTCTGAGCATTACCAAGAGCCGTTTCAAGCTGACGGTTTTTGATCTGAACTTCCCGCTGTACAGTCAAAACCTTGTTTTGGAAGTCTTTGACCTTGGCATCATAGGATTCTTTAGGCAGGATTGACCGCTGGGACTTGAGGGTCGCTTCTTCCTCTTTCAGCGTTTTTTCCTGATCGGCAATTTCCGCCTGAAATTTTGTCCGAATCTTGTCAAGCTGGCTTTGAATATCTTTGCCAGCCGCAGAGTTAAACCTGACCATACGGCTGTCAATCACAGCAATAACCGCCGTGGGCAGAGCCTCTGCCGCAAGCGTTGTACCAATGGTGGTGAATGTGGATACAGCGGATACAATGGCCGCCATAACAGTAATTTTGAGTATCTTGTTCATTTTAAAATCTAGTTCCGATGTTAAATTGGAAAAATTCCGTTTTGTCGAATTTGTCAGACAGAATTGCCTTGGCAAAATCGACCCTAAATGGGCCAAATGGTGATGTCCAGGTAAAACCAATACCTGCTGACACCCTTGGTTTTGGTGTATCCCCCACAATCGTGTGCGTAAATCCAGTTGCAGGATTAAACAACTGGTTGGGCAAGTCAACCGTAAAAAGCGCACCGGCATCAACAAACATGCTGGCTTCAATCCCGAGCTCCCGCGCGCCGGAGCCAAGCGGGATAAATATTTCCGCAGAGCCCTTATAAAAGACATTACCCCCCAGTGCATCTCTGGTCAAAGCATCTCGTGGACCGATACCAGCCTGTTGGAAACCGCGCATACGGGGGTTTCCGAGGAAGAACCGATCATTAATCCGGATATCCTGTCCCAGCCCCAAAATATGGCCACCTTCGGCTTTAATTCCGAAAATCCAGCGCCCATAAATAGGTACAAAGTAATTATAATTGGCTTGTGTACGAACATATTTCACATTGCCGCCAAGACCTGCCACATCCTGATTTATCACCATTCGCTGACCCCGATTCGGCTTTTGTCGATTATCGAGGGTATCAAAAGACAGTCCATAACCTATTGACGATGTTGTAAAAGTCCCGATATTAGTGGTGGTAAACGGGCTACGTCGCGCCAGGAAGGCAGAGGGTATATCAATCTCATCCCGGCGCAGGTTATAGCGACTACTCATGACAATATATTCAGTAATCTGAAATGCGGTCCGCAGGCCCATACCAAGGGAAATCTGGGTAAAGTTGGCTTCCCTGAAACTGTTATCCCGATAGAATAAATCCACACCGGCAACAATAGGACGTCCAAGGAAATAGGGTTCCGTGAAGCCAATATCCAGCTCCTTACGCCTGCTGGATATACGACTGCCAAAACGCAAGTCCTGACCCCGGCCAAGAAGGTTCCTTTCCCGGATGCTGAAATCAAACAAAAAGCTTTCCCGGCTTGAAAAACCAGCCCCGACGGAAAGTTCACCCGTCGCCTGTTCCTCAACTGTTACTTCAAGGATGGTCTTGTCATTTGATGATCCCTCAACCTGATCAATCTCTACTTCTTTAAAGAAACCAAGGGATTTAACCCGGATTTCCGAGCGTTTCATTTTGTTGGAGTTATAACTATCCCCTTCGATCAGACGCATTTCACGACGAATCACACGGTCATGGGTGCGAACGTTGCCGTGAATCTCTACCCGTTCCACATAAACGCGCGGCGCCTTATTGACGATATAGGTTATATTAACCGTCTGATTTTCACGGTCACGTTTAATCCGGGGGCGGACATTAACAAAGGCATAGCCCTTAAGGCCCGCCACACTGGTCAGATATTCAACCGTATCATCAATCAATTCGGAATTATATAATTGTCCCTTTCTGGTAAATACCAGCAGGCTGAGAACGCCCGAAGCCAGATCAGGTATCTGACTTTCAACTTTGACCTCGCCAAAATGATATAACACGCCCTCTTCAACGGTATAGTTGATGAAGAATGTTTCTTTATTGGGGGCCAGTTCAGTTACCGCAGAGGTTATCCTGAAATCCGCATAACCACGGGACCGATAGAAATCCCGGACCAACTGCTTGTCAAAAGCCATTCTGTCTGGATCATAAGTATCATCAGAGGTCAGGAACTTCCACCACCGGCTTTCCTTGGACCGTAAGACCGCACGCAAATCGTCATTATTATAGATGCTGTTGCCCATGAAGTTGATTTTACCGATGCTGCTTTTCGGGCCTTCGGTAATTTCAAACACCAGATTTATCCGATTCTGGTCCAGTTGAATAACCTTTGGTTCGATGCTGGCGGCGAAACGCCCGCCCCGGCGATATATCTCCAAAAGCCTTTGCACATCGGCACGGACTTTCGAGCGGGAAAAAACGATGCGGGGCCGCAGATGAATTTCTTCATACAGCTTGTCATCTTTTTTATATTTATTGCCCTCAAAAACAATGCGGTTAATGATCGGATTTTCTGAAATCTTAATGACCAGAGTCTTGCCAGACCGGCCGATTTTCACGTCGGAAAATAATCCCGTGTTAAACAGGGATTTCAGCGAACGATCCACCTGCTTTTCATTATACAGGTCACCCTTGCGAACAAAGATATAGGATTTTACGGTATCCGACTCAATGCGCTGGTTCCCCTCAACCACCACGTCAGAGATAATATCCCGATTATCATAGCTGGCCTGTTGAGCATTTGCCTCCGAAATACCAAGACCAAAAACACCCTGAACCAGCCCGCCCAATAATGACCAAACTATACAAATTTTAACAATGCGATTTAACAAAGAGTAGCATCCTGTTTATTTTTTTGCTTTTTTTATAGTAGATGTGGCCTTTTTACCAGTTAAATTTCAATATGTCATTGAAAGTTGCCAACATCATCAATCCTAAAATAAAAACCAAACCTATACGAAACCCGTATTCCTGTGTTCTTTCACTTAATTTTCGGCCCAACACGGCCTCAAATCCGTAAAAAAGCAAATGCCCCCCATCCAACATGGGGATAGGGAATAAATTTATCATGCCCAAACTGATGGACACCAAAGCCATAACCCTGATCCAGAAATCAATGCCACGTTTGGCAGATTCCCCGGCAATTTTTGCAATGCCAATTGGCCCGCTTAACTCCTTTACCGACCTTGTCCCGACAATCATCTGACGTATTCCGCGCAGCGACTGAACCACAATCACACGGGTTTCCAAAACCCCGGCCCATAATGCTGACGTCAGATTATGTTCTCTGATTACCGTTTTCTCGGCATTCTGCACACCAATCTGATACAGCTCCAACGGCTTTCCATCATCATCCAACACTGGCTCGCCATCCCGGACGATTTTTGTCAGCCTTGGCGTCAGAATAAGATTTACAATTTCACCACCGCGCAACACGTCAACATTCATGCTTTCGCCCGCGCTGTAAAGCACCTCTATTCTCACATCATTGAACCGTTTGATCTCACTGCCATCAACCGCAACAATAACGTCGCCTGCCTGTAACCCTGCTTCTTCTGCCGCACTGCCTTCAACGACAGAAGATACGACTGCCGGAGTATCAACCTGCCCATAAGCGTAAAAAAATGTGGCCAGAATAAGGATGGCAAAGATAAAGTTGGCAAAGGGCCCCGCAAAGACCACAGCCGCCCTTTGATATAATTTCTTATGATGGAAAGAGACTTTCTTTTCTTCTTCTGACATCTTATCCAGACTGTCTCCGGGTGTGCTGGCCTCACTGGCATCGCCAAAAAATTTTACATAGCCGCCCAATGGCACATAGCTGACTTTCCAGCGGGTACCCTTTTTATCTGTCCGGCCCCATATTTCCGGGCCAAAGCCGATGGAGAATACATCCACACGGATGCCGTTCATCCGGGCGACAATGAAATGCCCCCACTCATGGACAAACACCAGAATAGATAACATTGCCAGAAAAGAACTGACATAAATAATAACATCAATAAAACCGTCCATCATGGTCCTTTATAATTTACCAATCACATCCTGCGCCGCACGGCGCGCCTCACCATCTATGGCATCAACCATCTCAAGGCAACTCAAGGCCGCACTGTCAAACCGGGTCAGGGTCTCCGCAACAATACTGGCAATATCCAGAAAGCCTATCCGCCCATCCAGAAAGGCAAAAACCGCCACCTCATTTGCTGCGTTCAGGATAGTAGGGGCAGTTCCCCCCATATGCAATGCTTCTCTTGCCAGCGCAATCGCGGGAAAGCGTTTCTCATCCGGTTTCATAAAATCCAGCCGCGCGCAAGCGGCAAGGTCAAGCTTCTTTGCCGGTGTTTTAAGGCGGTCCGGCCAGCCGAGGCAGTAGGATATGGGAATCCGCATGTCCGGCGCGCCGAGCTGTGCCAGAACCGAGCCATCCTGATAGGTGACCATACTATGAATAACCGACTGTGGATGCACAATAATATCAATCTGATCTGCCTTGAGCGGGAACAGGTGATAGGCTTCGATAACCTCAAGCCCCTTGTTCATCATTGTCGCTGAATCAACCGATATTTTCGCCCCCATATCCCAGTTCGGATGGGCCACCGCCTGCGCGGGCGTAACCATTTTCATCTCATCCAGACTGGCCTCTATGAAGGGCCCGCCGGACGCGGTCAGGGTAATTTTTTCCACCGTCTCCGGTTTGTCAAAATCAAAAACCTGAAAAATGGCGTTATGTTCGGAATCAACAGGCAGCAAAGTCGCCTTATGGTCCCGAACTTCCTTCATCATCAGGTCACCAGCGCAGACCAGACATTCCTTGTTGGCCAGAGCCACCGTACCGCCCTGCCGAATAGCTGACAGCGTGGGCCGTAACCCCGCTGCCCCCACAATGGAGGCCATCACCCAATCCGCAGAAATTCGCGCGGCCTCATCCAAGGCCTGCTGTCCGGCCATGACCGTGGTTGGTGTTCCGGCCAAAGCCTCTTTCAAATCCTGATAACAGTTTTCATCGGCAATGACCGCATAGTTTGCATTAAATTTCCGGGCCTGTTCCGCCAGAAGACTGACATTTCGATGTGCGGTCAGGGCAACAACATCATAAGCCCCGGCATTTCGGCCAATTAAATCAAGCGTATTACAGCCCACGGACCCCGTGGAGCCCAGAATAGTCACCTTCTTTGGCGCATATGATCTGTGGGAAGAAGTCACGCTATACTCCAGAACTCAAAAAATACAAACTCAAGGCCACCGCCGGGGCAGCAAAGACAATGCCGTCCACCCGGTCCATAATCCCGCCATGGCCAGGAATAAGAGCGCCGGAATCCTTCACATCGAAATGCCGTTTCAAGGCAGATTCTGCCAGATCACCAATCTGGCTCCAAATGGCCAGACCCGCCATTGCCGGAATCAGATACATCATTTGCATATCAAAATTGAAATAATAGGCCGCAATCGCGCCGAAAATGACCGCCGTCACGGCCCCGCCGATCAAGCCTGCCCATGTTTTATTGGGGCTGATCCTTGGGGCCATTTTTGGCCCGCCGATGGATTTCCCGGCAAAATACGCCCCCGTATCCATAGACCATACGATGATCATCATCCACAAAACGATCAAGCCATCCACATGTCGGAGCCAGATTAACGACAAAGCGGGCAACAGCGCATAAAAAACGCCCAACAGGGCAAATTTCACGTTTATCCTGAGAATCAGGAACGCCACCACAAGGGCACCCCCGGACAATAGGTAGACATAGCTGTCGAAATAATGCCTGTAACTCATGGAATAGATCAAAAGAAGCACAAAGGCCGCCTGTAAGACAAAAGCCTTGTTAAAGGCTTTACCCTCACAAATTCCATTCCATTCATAAAGAATCAACAGGGTCAGCAGAGAGACAAAAAGATAATAAAGGGTCCCGCCCTGTAAAATGATAAAGATGGCAATAGGCAACATGACCAGAGCGGATACAACACGCAACAGAAGCCCGCTTTTGGCCTTGGGGGATGAAGGTTTAGAATTCAAGGTCTTGCGCCGTACCGGCGATCCCGGCCACAATATTCTGCCACGGCCTGTTCCAGAATTTTCCGGTTAAAATCAGGCCACAGCACATCAAGGAAAATAAATTCCGCATAGGCAATCTGCCATAACAGGAAATTACTGATCCGCTGTTCGCCGCTGGTCCGGATGATCAGGTCCGGGTCAGGAATATCGCTGGTATGAAGGTGAGAGGCGAATATATCTTCGGATATATCCTCCGGCTTAAGCTCCCCTGCCTTGACCTTTTCCGCCATGGCCGTGGCCGCGTCCACAATTTCCGCCCGCCCGCCGTAACTTAAAGCCAATGTAAGGCAAAGACGGGTATTATGGAGCGTTTTACGCTCCGCCGCCTCAATAAGAGCGCAAATATTCTCGCTGAGTTTGGTGCGATTGCCGATGAAGGCAATACGGATATTCTTTTTGTGGAGCTTGTCCACTTCTTTGGTCAGATACCGCCTGAGAAGATTCATCAGGTCATTGACCTCATCCTCAGGCCGGTTCCAGTTCTCTGATGAAAAAGCATAAAGGGTCAGGTATTTGATGCCCAGATCAATGGAATCCTCAACACAGCGGCGCACAACATCAGCCCCGCGCTTGTGACCGGCAATTTTGGGCAGCATATGCTTTTTGGCCCACCGCCCATTACCATCCATGATGATCGCCACATGAGCAGGAGGTTCTGAGTGTTTGCCCTTCTTACGGGGGGAAAATTCTTCCTTGACCAACAACATGACCCTGACTGTCTCCCTATACCTGCATAATTTCTTTATCCTTGGCCTCGGTCAAATGATCAACCTCCTTGATCATCTCATCGGTCAACTTTTGAATTCTATCAGAATAGACCTTCTGCTCATCCTGACTAATCTCGCTGTCTTTTTCCAGCCGTTTGATGGTTTCCATACCGTCCCGGCGTACATTACGAATGGCGATGCGAGTCTGTTCAGCATATTTCCCGGCAACCTTGGTCAATTCCGCCCGGCGTTCCTCGTTCAGCTCGGGAATCGGAATGCGCAGGGTCTGACCATCCACCACCGGGTTAAGGCCAAGACCCGCATTGCGAACAGCCTTTTCCGCCGAGGCGACCATGGACTTGTCCCAAACCTGAACGCTGATCATACGGGATTCAGGTGTCGAAACTGTGGCAACCTGATTAAGCGGCATCTTGGAACCATAGGCATCCACCATCACCGGGTCCATCAGGTTTACAGACGCGCGCCCCGTACGGAGGCCGACAAATTCTGATTTCAGATTTTCCAGCGCCCCGTTCATCCGGCGCTTAAGGTCATTTAGGTCAATATCAGATGACATTTCTGCTCACTCCTTGACTATGATTATGGGCTATGATTGTGAAATCGCCCTTGCCACACATGACACGGGCAAATTCACCATGTGTATGGATGGAGAATACCACAATCGGAATATCATTTTCACGGGCCAGCGCGATGGCTGACGTATCCATGACTTTCAGATCATCGGCCAGCACCGTATGATAATCAAGACGATCATATTTCCGGGCATTTGGATCTGTTTTAGGATCAGCGGTATAAACCCCGTCAACCTGGGTGCCTTTCAACAGCGCGTCACAGCTCATTTCCGCCGCCCTGAGGGCCGCCGCCGTGTCGGTGGTAAAAAACGGATTTCCGGTTCCAGCGGCAAAAACCACCACCCGGCCCTTTTCCATATGACGGATGGCTTTACGGCGAATGTAAGGCTCACAGACAGAGGCTATGGGAAAAGCCGACTGTACCCGGCTATCCACCCCTTCTATCTCTAGTGCGTTCTGAATGGCGATGGAATTCATCACTGTGGCCAGCATGCCCATATGATCCGCAGAGGTGCGGTCAAAGCCACTGGCAACCCCGGTCATGCCGCGAAAGATATTACCCGCCCCCACAACCAGACAAACCTGCACCCCCAAGTCCTGAACCGTTTTAATCTCGGCAGCGATTCGCCGGACCATTTTCGGATCAATCCCGTAATCCTGCTCACCCATTAGGGCCTCACCGGACAATTTCAGCAAAACGCGTTTATATTTGGGGTCTTCAGCCATGTTTACCTTTTTTATTTTTTATTGCGGAACAGCCCGTTTCCGGCCTGATTCCTATACCAGTAAAAACTCACAGGGCAGAATATACAATTCGGGCCCAAATGCGAATAAACTTTTTCATTTATTCACAAATGAGCCCAAAAAAATATTATTTGCCGACAGCCGCCGCGACTTCAGCCGCAAAATCGTCTTCAGCTTTTTCAATGCCCGCGCCCAGTTCAAGACGGGTATAGCCCACGAGCTTGATGTCTGTGCCTGCGTCTTTAGCGGCATTGGCAATGACTTTGGAAACCTTGGTTTCACCGTCAATGATGAAAGTCTGTTCCGTGAACACCACTTCCTGATAGAATTTCGCCATACGGCCAACGATCATCTTTTCGATGATATTGTCCGGCTTGCCGGATTCACGGGCCTGTTCTACCAGAACATTCCGTTCCCGCTCAACCGCCTGTGGGTCAAGATCATCCACGGTCAGGGCCAGAGGCGCCGTTGCCGCCACATGCATGGCCAACTGCTTGCCAAGGGCAGTCAAAACGCCCTCATCAGCGGTTGATTCCAGCGCCACCAGCACGGCAATCTTGCCAAGGCCGGGCGCGACGCTGTTATGGATATAGGTCGCCACAACACCGTTATCCACGGACAGGCCGATGGATTTGCGGAAATTCATATTTTCACCAATGGTGCCCACGGCCTCCACCATTTCGTCTTTCACATTGCGTCCTGTGCCGGGGTAATCAGCGGCCAGCGTGGCCTCATAATCACCGCCGTTATCCAGCGCAACCGCCGCAACATTGTTCACAATATTCTGAAAGGAATCGTTGCGGGCAACAAAATCGGTTTCGGAATTTACTTCGACCGCAACCGCCGCCGTACCATTTGACGCCACGGCCACAAGGCCTTCTGCCGCTACACGGCTGGATTTCTTGGCCGCCTTGGAAATGCCCTTCTGACGAAGCCAATCCATTGATTTTTCAACGTCACCGTCATTTTCTTTCAGGGCGTTTTTACAATCCATCATTCCTGCGCCGGATTTCTCGCGCAGTTCCTTAACAAGAGAAGCTGTAATCTGAGCCATCATTCTTCCTTATCATATATGAGAATAACAGCAGGCTCCGGGAGAGATCCCGAAACCTGCCTTCATTAAAAATTATTCAGAATCTTTTGCTTTTTCAGCCGGTTTTTTAGCGGCCTTCTTAGCTACCTTCTTATTAGGCTTTTCTTCTGCTGGCGCTTCTTCAGCCGGAGCAGCTTCAGCCGGGGCTTCCTCTGCTACAGGAGCTTCCTCTACAACGGGAGCTTCAGCAGCCGGGGCCGCTACTTCTTCAACGACAGGAGCTTCCTCAACAACCGGGGCGGCTTCTGCTGCCGCGCCAAGGTCAACGCCCTGCTCAACCATTTCCTGCTGAATACCGTCCAGAACCGCACCTGAGACCAGATCACAGTATAACTGTATCGCCCGGGTCGCATCATCATTGCCCGGAACCGGGAATGTAATATCATCGGGGTCACAGTTGGTGTCCAGAATAGCCACAACCGGAATGCCCAGCTTGTTGGCTTCCTGAATGGCCAGGTCTTCCTTGTTGGTGTCGATGACAAACAGGATATTGGGAATACCGCCCATGTCCTTAATGCCGCCAAGCGCCCGTTCCAGCTTGTCCCGCTCGCGGGTCATCTGAAGTAATTCTTTTTTGGTCAAGCCCATGGCATCGCCGGACAATTTGGCATCAAGGTCTTTCAGACGCTTGATGGATTTTGAAATTGTCTGCCAGTTGGTCATCATACCGCCAAGCCAGCGATGGTTGACATAATATTGACCGCAGCGTTTCGCCGCCTCGGCAATCGGGCCAGAGGCCTGACGCTTGGTACCCACGAACAATACGCGGCCACCGGATGCGGTGATATCACGAACTGTTTCCAGCGCACGATGCAACAAAGGCACCGTAATGGACAGGTTGATAATATGAACTTTATTGCGGGCACCAAAGATGTATTCTTTCATCTTTGGGTTCCAACGATGGGCCTGATGCCCGAAATGAACCCCAGCTTCGAGAAGCTGACGCATTGAAAAACTTGGCACAGCCATAGTATTTTTCCTTTGTTTACCGGTTAAACCTCCGCAAGGCTGTGGTCCCAAAAGGACACCGGAAAGTCTTCCTCAATATGTAGGAGGTCAACTTAAACCCTGCGTGTGAAGTAGGCGCGTGATAACGCCCTTTGGAAGAAAGATCAAGGCTTTTCTGCATGGGCCGGAAAAATATCGCCTAGCCCTTATCCACATCAACGGCGGCGCGGGTGCGGCTCTGGTCCACATCCTCATATCCCGCATCGTCGGGTATCTTGCGGAACCGCCGTTTATCGCCCGTAACCACCTCCGGCATAACAGTGACAATCTGCCGTTCCGCCAGCAGCTTCAGGGCTTCGGCCACGGTCTTGGCCTGCCCCAGTTTTTTCAGATTCATCATGGTCGGGAACATCAAATCCCCGTCGGATTCTTCCACCAATGTCATGGGATGCATCCATTCCACCTCGGTAATTTCATGACCGTCCGGGCTTGGCACCTGACCCACGGGAGCCACACAGAGGAAAAAGCGGGTATCAAAGCGGATGGGATAGATTTTCGGCGTGATCCAATGGGCAAAAGGAAAACAATCCCCCATATCAAAAGACACGTCGGAGCGCGCCAGAAAATCCGCCAGATTTATTCGGCCCGCCAAAAAGTCCCCACGATATTTATCCGCCAGTTCCCGGCGCAAATCTTCCCCGATGGGCTGGCCGCCCTTTGTGCCAATGATTAGCCCGGTTTCTTCAAATACCTCCCGCAGAGCCGCATAGCGAAAACCGTAAAAATCATCCGGCACATCGGCGCGCCCGTTACGCTCTTTCTGCTCCTCTATGGCCCGGTCCGCCGCATCCAGCTTGCCCCCCGGAAAGACATAAGCCCCGCCCGCGAATTTAACATTCCGGTGCCGCTTGACCATCAATATCTGCAACCTGCCATATGACGCATGCACCTCCCCGTCCCGAATAATCAGGATAGAAGCCGAATCTCTTGGCGTTACGGGTTTATCGGTCATTTCGTAATCTCAGCCATTTCTTTTTTTCTGAAAAATGCAGTGTATACTCCGCCAATAATGCCGCCAATCAATCCTGGGGCCACGGCATATATTGGGATAAATATAAACGCAACCGCTGTTGTAGATGAAACATGCTCATTCGTATAATATGGGCTCTGGGCTACCCAGTATCCCCATAAAATGAACCCCGCAACCCCTAATAAGCCACCCCACGCTATTCCAATTTTAGCTCTATTTTCTTTTTTAAGAAATATAACAATTAATCCAAGGATTACATAAGGAATTAACCTAAATTCTGATTCAAGAAGATAACTACCAAATGTAGAATATTTAAATGCATCATTAAAACCCTCAACCAAACTATAATCGCCAACAACGACTGCCAAAGCCCATTGTACTATTCCCACACTTCCAAAAAGAAATATGAATAGAAACGTACACCAAAAGAATTTTATAGAACTATTTTGCATCTCCACCCTTTTTATTTTGATAGGTCAATAATACCCGAATTTATCACTTCCGTTATTCCTGCAACCACCGTCATTCCTACCCCGCCTCCACTGTCATTCCTGCGCAGGCAGGAATCCAGAAAACCCGGCAACAATTATTCACGCCC
>JAADFR010000058.1 GCA_013152755.1 Alphaproteobacteria bacterium | reverse complement strand
GCTCACAGAATGAACCGGAAATCACCACACGGCTGTTATCACGTTTTGGACGATCTTCCGCTGATGCGGCCTCGATATAGTCCTTGATCAGCTGGTTATGGTCTTCCACCGGAATCAACATGCCCGCGCGGTTAATGAGGTAAACTTCCGAAGACGGGGCCAGCCATGGCTTGTCAGAGCGGAATTTATAGAGCTCGCGGGTTAATCTGCGGTTTTCGTTATACACCGCGATGGAATTCCTCAGGGCATCTTCGGTAATGGTGACACCACCGATTTTTTCCAAATCATGCCTCAGAACATTCAGCTCATGCATATAGAACTCGCCGCCAACTTCTTTCATGTAGTTCTGCGGTACGTCGAAATAATGGGAATATACTTCGGGGCGTAACAGCTTCCACATGCCCGACAGGTTGCGAATCACATCGCAAATGCTGGGGAACAGCATGCCATCGACAAAATCCAGCCGGTCGGTGAGCAGAAGCTCAATGGTGGAGCGCGGAATGCGGCAGATATAGCTCTGGTAATAGGCATCACCCTGAATAACTTCCAGTTGATCGCCGCCGCCGAGGATGCCAAGGGGCATCATACCTGCCGCATGGATGATCTCACGCGGCACATACATGGGCATGAAGCCAATGACATGACGGCCTTCTTTGGCGTCTTTCCATTCGCGGGCTGCCGTAAAGCTCAGATCGTCATAGAGGGCCTGACAGCGGTCAATAATATCTTCTCTGGTAGCCATATCTCAAGTCTCCTTATTTGCTCTTGCCGCAGGCATCAGGCTTTCCGTGAACTCATCGGTCCAGGGTTGTCCGGCGGCTAATGCCTGACGCAGGGCGACGAAATCAATTTCGCGGTCACGCCCTACGGGTTCGTTAAAGGCACGGAAACCAGCGCGGGCCTCCGTCATCATATTCAGGGCAAGCCATGCGCGGGAATTTTCCTTGTTGGCATTCCAGGCGTTGATTTTCGGCTTGCGTAATTCTTCAAGGGTTTTGGTCATGCAGTCGGGGAAGGTGCCAACAAATTTTGCACAAAACTCCTCAACCTTGGCGTCCAGCAGGCTCAGGTCAACCTCACCGCCTTTCAGGGTGGTTTTACCTTCGGCCAGTGCGTCACCGCTTTTGCTTTCGCCCAGAATGATCTTGCCGAACCCGTCTATATATTGATCGGTAATGACAGTTGGGTTAGCGACAAATTCCCCGTCTACTTTCAGGGCCGGAACAATATCGGCCACGATGCCCATACGGTAGGCCTTATGGGCGGACCATGGCTCGCACAGGGTGCCGGAGACCATTGCCTGCTCGCAACCAATCATAATCGGCAGGAAGTCCGTGGCGCCGCCAATGGGGGCGGAGCCATGTTTTGGACCGGCTTGACCGAATTTTGCCAGATCATGGGTGATGGAGAAATCGCACGCCATGCCGATTTCCTGTCCGCCGCCAATGCGCATGCCGTTCACCCGGCAGATTACCGGTTTGTCACAGCCCAGAATGGCAGATACCATATCATTGAACAGACGCATATACTGGCGATATTCCTGTGGGTTTCCGGCATAATATTCGGCGTATTCTTTGGTGTTGCCGCCAGTACAAAAAGCCTTGTCCCCAACACCGGTAAAGACGACTGCGACCACATCGCGGGCATTGCTGGCCTCGCGGAAGGCCAGTATTACGGCCTTGACCATATCTGTTGTATAGGAATTATACTGACTTGGGTTATCCAGAATGATCCAATAGTTATATAGCCCGTCGACGATTTCCCCGTCTGGGGTCTTGGCGGGGCGTTTTTCGATGATAACCCCCGGCGTATTTATCTCGCTTACCAGATTATGGTTGACCAGGTCGATTGGTGACATATCAATGGGCTCCTTCATTCCAGTTATCTCAAATCCGCCTCTCACATTTTATCCGTTTCTATGGTTGACGGAGAGGCAAAGACTCATTAAAGTAGTAATTAAGTACCACAATACCTAATTAAAGGTCAAGGCCAGAATACATAAATAATTAATAAATAAATTTTTTATGTAAATCTCAATTGGCCGGACATTTGGTTAAGAAAGGAAAACAGATATGAGTGATGACAATAATAATACATCCGTGTCCGTTGCCATGGTTGGCAGCGGCGGCGCTGGTGTGATGACGTCCGGCAATATGTTATTGGAGGCCGCGACCAAGGCCGGGCTTTATGGCCTGATGACCCGCACGGTTGGCCCGCAGATTCGCGGCGGCGAGGCGGCGGCGCTGGTGCGTCTGTCGGCAAAGCCGGTACATTGTGTGGATGATCACTTTGATATTCTGGTGGCGGTGGACTGGAAAGGGGCTGAACGCTTCGCCGCAGAAGTCCCTCTTGGCCCGCAAAGCCTGATCATCACTGATCCTGAAACCGGGGAGGTGCCGGAAATTCTGGCGGCGTCCGGCGCGCGAATTGTGGAAGTTCCCATCGGGGAGCTGGCCAATGCTGTGGACGGCGGTCGACCTAATATGGTGATTCTGGGCCTTGTCGCGTCCCTGATCGGCCTGCCCGAAGAACCCATCAATAAAATCATTGCCAAGAAGCTGGGCAAAAAAGGGGACGCGGCGGTATTGGCGAGCAGGCAGGCGGTCAGCGCGGGCTATAAAGCAACGGCTGGACTAACATCTCCGGTTACCGTATCCGATGCGGTGGGGGATGGTACAGGTCGCTGGTTAATCAGCGGTAATCAGGCTGCTGGTTTCGGCGCCTTGCGCGGTGGTATCCGATTCGTTGCTGCCTATCCCATTACCCCGGCGACCGAGGTATTGGAATGGATGTCACCGAATCTGCCTAAAATGGGCGGGACTTTGGTACAGGCTGAGGATGAACTGGCGTCGATCAATATGGCTATTGGCGCGTCATTTGGCGGGCGGCCATCCTTGACCGCTACTTCTGGCCCGGGGCTGTCCCTGATGATGGAAGGCATTGGCCTTGCAGTGTCATCGGAAACGCCGGTAGTGATTGTTAATGTTATGCGCGGCGGGCCATCTACGGGCGTGCCAACCAAGTCGGAACAGACTGATCTGAATATAGCGGTTTATGGCTTGCACGGGGATGCGCCCCATGTGGTGACAGCGGCAACCTCGGTTGAGGATTGTATCTTTACCGCACAGTGGAGTGTTCACTTGGCCGAGGCCATGCAAACAGCGGTCATAGTGCTGTCTGACCAATTTATGGGACAGGCCAGTACTATTATTGACCCACCGGCCAATATTTCCTTCATAGCCCAGCGCCTTGTGGAGGAAGCCCCCACAGAAGATTACAGACGTTATGCGGTGACGGCGGACGGGGTATCGCCCATGACCCTGCCGGGAACGCCAGGCGGACAATATACCGCAGACGGGCTGGAGCATAACCCCAAAGGCCTACCGTCTACCCTGATGGAGGACCATCGGGACCAGATGGACAAGCGGGACCGCAAGGTCGCGGAATTTAATTACGGCGACCATTGGGCCGATGTGGAGGGCGATGCGGACAGCGAACTTGTGGTCCTCACATGGGGGTCTACCACCAACGCGGTGCGGGAAGGAATTGAACGCCTGCGGGCAGAGGGCGTGTCCTGCAAGCTGGTGGCCATGCGTCTGCTGTCCCCGGCGTTACCGGATTACTTTGATCAGGCCGTGAAGGGCGCCAAGCGCATTCTGGTGGTGGAACAAAGTCACTCCGGTCAGTTCCTGAAACTGCTCAGGGCCAATTACGATATGCCCGGAGAGATCAAATCCTTCCGGCGACCGGGGCCATTGATTATCAGGCCGGGCGAAATTGTTGATACTATTAAAGACTGGAGAGACCAATGAACGAGTTAGCGCCAAAGAAATTAAAAGCCAGTGATTACAAGTCCAACCTGAAGCCGGTCTGGTGTCCGGGGTGCGGTGATTATCATGTGTTGCTGTCAGTAACCCAGGCCTTTGCCAAGCTGAAACTGGAGCCGGAAAATATTGCGGTTATCTCAGGCATTGGTTGTTCATCGCGCATACCGGCCTATACCAATACATATGGTTTCCATTCTATTCATGGCCGGGGCCTGACGGTGGCAACCGGGGTCAAGGTGGCGCGGCCAGAGCTTACGGTCGTGGCCGCAGGCGGCGATGGTGACGGGTTTTCCATCGGCGGAAACCATTTCCTCCATGCTTGCCGGCGCAATACGGATATGACCTATATCGTGATGGATAACGAGGTTTACGGCATGACCAAGGGTCAGCCCTCCCCAACCACCGACCCTGAATGGGACAGTGCCCTGTCACCGGGGGGAACGGGCTTGTCGCCTTTCCATCCGCTGGTGATTGCGCTGGCGTCCGGGGCTAATTTCATTGCCCGGACCTTTTCCGGCGACGTGAAGGGAACGGCGAGCATAATTGCCGACGCTATTGTGCATCCCGGTTTCTCCTTCGTTCAGATATTAAGCCCTTGCGTAACTTTCCGCCCGGACCAGAAAGTCTGGAAAGAACAGGTGCATAAGGCCGTGGTTAATGAAACCGATGATCCGGCCCGGGCCGCCCGGCGGCTCATGTCCGATGACGGGTTTAACACCGGAGTCCTCTACCGGGGTCACCGGGAACCTTATCGCTTCTCCTGCGGCGAGGAAAAGGGTGATATTATGGAAATTCAGAAACAATTCGAGGTATAAAAATGGAAATTTTACAACCGCCAAGCTGGCCTCGGCCCAAGGGCTATTCTAATGGTATCAAGGCCAGCGGCGATATGGTTTTTGTCGCCGGTCAGGTAGGCTGGAACGAGAGGGAAGAATTTGAATCCGATAAATTAGAGGATCAAGTCCGGCAGGCATTGCAGAATATTCTGGCCATCCTGAAGGAATGTGACGCCGGGGCGGAACATATTGTGCGCATGACATGGTTTGTGACCCACAAGCAGGAATATCTGGACAAGCAGAAGGAAATCGGGGCGGTTTACCGTGAGGTCATGGGCCAAACTTATCCGGTCATGTCCCTGATCCATATTTCCGGCCTGATTGAAGAAGGCGGCAAGGTGGAGATCGAAGCTACGGCCGTTGTTTAGGGTCAGGATACGCTAAAGGGCAGGTCAAGTTCGACCATGTTGGACGGGGCGCTGCTCTGGCCTGATTTACCATAGGCCCGGATGTAATAGCTGTATTTCAGGCCGCCAAGGACGGATTTGTCATCAAATTTACCGCCTTTTTTGGCCTGAATAATTTTAACGTCACCATTATCCTCTGCCCGATAGAGGTCATAGCCGGAAACATCCCCCGTGGCCCGCTGCCATTTCAGTTTTACGATGCCGTCCGCATATTCGGCCTGTAAGGGTATTTCGCTGTCCCATGTGGGCGGGGTCAGGGCCGGATCATAGGCGGGGGCCTGTTTGTAGCCCTTGGGCCACAGGAAGCAGGTAACTTCCTTGAAATTTTCATCCAGCTGTTTGCATACATTGCAATAAACGCAGGGGACAATATCATCCTCCCGCTCCGCCATTACTTTTTTGGGCCAGTTGGGATCGACAAGCAGCTGCCGTGCCATACCGATCATGTCGGCCTTGCCTTCTTTCAATAGCTGTTCCGCATCCGCGGGGGCATTGATTTTACCGGCTGAGATTACGGGAATGTCATAGCCCTTACGGTTGATCATTTCCTTGATGGCGGCGGCATAATGCACATGGGGCATCTTGGGAAAAGATGCGCCGGGCATACAGCGTTCACCGGAATAGCCGGTATAGGGATAGGGCGGCAGGCCTTCCTGGAGAATAGCATCCTCGAATTTTCCGCCAACGGACAGGGAGATATAATCCACCCCCAGTTGGGCCATGCGCAGGGCGATCAGGCGGCTGTCTTCCAATGTATAGCCATCCTTGATCATTTCATCGGCAAGGAAGCGCACCCCGACCGGGAAATCATCGCCCACATTGGCCCGGACCTCTGCCATCACATCGCCAAACATCCTGAGCCGTCCTTCAAGGCTGCGCCCGTCATAACGGTCCCGGCGTTTGTTGTGGCGCGACAGGAAAGAGGACAGAGTATAGGCATGGGCGGAATGAAGCTCAACACCGTCATATCCGGCATCCTTGGCCCGCTTGGCGGCGGCACCAAAATCCCGGATAATGCCTTTGATGTCGTCTTCTGACAGCATGTCAATGGTTTGACGCCAGCCGGAACGGGCCACCTTCATAAAATGAATGATCTGGGGCACCACTTTGGAGTCGCTGGCCGCATGAACGGCACGGGCAAGTTTCCTGTGCCCTTCCATAAAACTGTCATCGGAAATGCGTAGCAGAGGGCCGGATTTAGAGTTATGGATGGCCATGGCTTCCACAATAATCAGGCCCACATTCCCCTTTGCATAGCTCACATAACGGTCGATAATCGCCTGATTGACAAAGCCGTCTTCACCGGACAGGCGGGTCACCATGGCGGGGACCACGGTCCGGTTTGGGACCTGCATGCCGTTGATGGTGATGGGGTCTAAAATGTGGCTGCGCATATATTATTCCTGTGGTTCAATAAACTCTAGCATACATAGTTTAAGCTTAAAAGAAAATATTTCATATGTTAAACTAGATGCGTTCTTAGCTTATATGGCAGATGGGCGTTGGTTATTATGTTAAATTAATGGGAAAACTTGACATATAACAATTTATTCTATGCCTAAACTATTACCCTGCCCCTCATATTAAGATATTTTTTTACATATTAGAACAAAGGATGGTGCCGATATGACAAAGGTTAATATGGCAGAAGGCGATCAAAAGTATTTGAAACTTTGGGTCAGAATGTTGGGGAGCTCCACACGGGTTGTTCAGATTTTAAATAAACGTATGAAGGAACATACGCCGCTTACGCTGGCAAAATTTGATGTGCTTGTGGCCATTGACCGGGCACCGGGCGGGGTGATCACCATGAGCGAGCTTTCCCGGATGTTGCTGGTATCCAACGCCAATACCACGGGCATGGTCAGCCGTCTGATGAAAGACGGTATGGTGGAAAAATGGGGGCCTTGCCCACGGACCGCCGTGTCTATAGCGTGGCCATGACAAGCGAGGGCCGTAAAATCCTGAAACATGCCATTGCCATTCACAAAGGCTGGGTGGATGAATTGCTGGGCCATATAGCCGCCGATAAAATTGACGATCTGATTGAGATCTTCAGTGGCTTTAAAAAAGACCTTGCGGGCATCGAGAGTTAGGGCACTATTTCTTTAACCGATAGGCTAGCTGTGGTCGGCTTATACCTAATATGCGG
The DNA here is from genome assembly GCA_013152755.1 of Alphaproteobacteria bacterium. GTDB lineage: Bacteria > Pseudomonadota > Alphaproteobacteria > Sphingomonadales > Emcibacteraceae > Paremcibacter. The sequence goes on along the minus strand of JAADFR010000058.1, from coordinate 27,178 downwards.
GCCGCCGCAGACAGATTGCCGCCGGATTTTTTAACCGCCGTTTCAATCAGGTTTTTCTCCAGTTCCTCTAACCCGACATTCTGTTCGATCAGGCTGTCGACAATTATATCAACCGGGTGCAGGTCAGCAGCATTCTCACCGCCTTGCGCATTTAGGGAATCATTCACCGTTCCGTCTTTGGTAATGCCCAAAATCGGGATGGTGATTTCCTCACCAAAAGTAAACAGATGGCACAGGTCAATGGCCCCGTCATTGGGGGCAAGGATAACGCCGCGCTCAATAAGGTTTTCTAATTCCCGGATATTTCCGGGCCAGTCGTAATTCAGAAAGCCATTGATGGCGCGCGAGGTAAAACCGGTGATATTCTTCCGGTAGCTGGTGCCATATTTCTTCAGAAAATGGTTGATCAGAAGCGGGATGTCCGCCTTGCGCTCTCTCAGTGGCGGGATATGAATGGGAAAAACATTCAGCCGGAAATACAGGTCTTCCCGGAAACGACCCTCTTTGACCTCTTCTTTAAGCTTCACATTAGTGGCTGCGATTACCCGGATGTCGATTTCGATGGTTTTCTTGCCGCCAACCCGCTCCACCTGATGCTCTTGCAAAACACGGAGCAGTTTACCCTGTGCGGCCAGAGATAACGTGCCAATCTCATCCAGAAAAATGGTGCCGGTATCGGCGCGCTCGAACCGTCCGGCCCGGGATTCAATGGCCCCGGTATAAGCCCCTTTTTCAACGCCGAATAATTCTGATTCCAGCAGGTTGTCGGGAATAGCCGCGCAATTCACAGCAATATAGGGGCCGTCCTTGCGGTGGCTGATTTGATGAAGGGTGCGGGCGAACATCTCCTTGCCGACACCGGATTCGCCGAGGAATAATACGGTGGCTTCTGTTTTGGCAACCTTGTCCAGCATGTGACAGGCCACATTGAAGGCCGCAGAAGCGCCAACCATATTGGTGGAAATTTTAGTATGAAATTCTGTTTTTGCGGTGGAATGCGGGGGGGTGTCGAGAACGGTAATCTGTTCCCGGGGTTTCAATATGGTGTCCGCATTGGCAAAGGCCTGTGGCTGCATGAAGGCCATATCTTCTTCAATATCGTCCCATTCTTCCATGGGCTTGCCGATAATTCGGCAATGGGCATGACCCATAGCCCGGCATTCAACTTCTTGATAGACAATGGGCCGCCCCAGAAAAACCGAGGTATAACCACTGGCATAACCGATTTGCATCCAGCAGACGGGTTCGGTGCCGATGCCGTATTTTTCAATATGAATTTCATCTTCGATACTGTCATGCCACAGGAATTCGCCGTAAAATTTACCCTTGGCCACATCGGCTTCCAGCCGGACGGGTTCCACGGAGACAATGCCTTCCAGAGCATGAAGCTGGGGACCAACAGAAAAAACATCAAAAAAGTCTGCGCCGGGGCGCAATTTTGAGGCCAGCTCCGCATCCTGTGCGCCGGAGACATAGCCGGTTCGGGTCAGGAGGGCGCGGGCCTTGTTGACACCAAGAGATTCAATAAGCTCGGATCGTAACGCGCCCATGGAACTGGCATGGAGCATCATCATGCGAATATCATCCAGCCAGATACGGCCATCTTTGGGCGAAAACTTCAGTCGTTCAGACAGATCATGAAAATCCGGTAAGCCGGGAATTATGTCAATTTTATCGTTAATATCCTCAGGCTGACCAAAAGATGCTCGGCCTGAACTGTTATGGGAATTGGGCATGTTAGGGGCCTTCACCATTTGTCTTGTTGGGCAGGATGCTAAAAAATTACGTATTTTATGTGTTTCTAATACATAGAATAAGCCATTTAATACAGAATATTACAAGATTTATTTTTTAAAATTTTATGATTTAATCAATTTAATAAATAAAATATTTTAGAATTTTATCATATGAGAAGTTCTGTATGGCCCTCTATTCTTATCCATTATCAAGATCAGGTTTCGCCATTGGTATGAAGCAATAACATGCTTAAACCCTTGAAAAACCGATCAGAAGGTTAACAAGTAAAACAATCGTTTTTAACCAGAAATTAAGCTTTATATATGAAATAAATTTCTTGGCATAGCTTTTGCAATGATGCTCTCAACACGCCTGAAAAAAAATTGATCACAAATAACAGGCGCTATTGACTATGGGAGTATAGAAATTGTTTGCAGGATTAACTTTTGGGAATCGGAAGATTCATGTGCTTTCACTGATCGGGCTTATGCTGTTGGTCACGGGATGTGAGGCGAAACTGGATCTGTCGGGTGTGACAGAGTCCAAGACCAAACCACAGGCCCGCTATGACCAATATCAGGCTGCGGCGAAATCAGACAGAGCCATGGTCATTGTTGGTAATCGTGGGGTTATGTTGATCTCTCATGATATTGGCGAAAGCTGGAACCGGCAAACGCTACCCGGTAATACTGCTGTATCCTATCCCACATTGGTTGATATTGATGTTTGCCCTGATGGGCGTTTTGTGGCGCTTGATGCGGATCGAAAGGTCTGGTTCTCAGACCTTAATGCGGAAAACTGGACATCAAAGGCGATCCCGACCGAAGAGGATGTTCTGGACCTCACCTGTGATCAAAATGGCACCCTTTGGGTTGTGGGCAGCTTCACCCTGATTATGGAAAGCCGTGACGGTGGTGAAAGCTGGGCCGATAAATCCATCGCAGAAGATGCCATGTTCAGCCGCATACAATTCATTGATCGTGACCGGGCTATCGTAACCGGAGAGTTCGGGACAGTTTATCAAACCGGTGATGGCGGCAAGAGCTGGGAGATGGGCGGGGCAATTCCCAATGAATTTTATCCCATGGCGTCCTATTTCGCTTCTGCTGACGAAGGCTGGGTTGGCGGACTTCAGGGCATTATCTTTCATACAACAGACGGCGGCCGCAACTGGCAGCGTCAGGAAACAGGCACCAAGGCGCCGATCTATAACATTTGTGTGGTGAATGGAGAAACCTATGCCGTGGGGGAGCAGGGGACAATCCTTGTTCTTACGGGCAACGCGTGGAAACCGGTTGATACCAAACTGGGTTTTGGCTATCTGCGGGCTCTTTTGCCCATGGCGGATGGCAAGCTTCTGGTGGCGGGCGGCGGCGGCTTGGTGCGGATGCTCAGCCCGCAGGACCTCAAGAATTAGAACGCCTGAGAACGGTAAAAGAATAAATCATATATAGTATTTAGGGACTTTGTAAATGTCGAAATTCACCCATTTTCTTAAAGGTATAGATGACCATCTATTTGCTTACCCGAAGCTTTTTTTGGGATTAATGCTGGTCATTACCATCTTTTTTGCCGCGCAGATCCCGGGCGTTAAAATGTATTCCGACTTCGCCGACCTCTTGCCGCAGGAACATCCCTATATTCAGCTTCATAACGAGATCCGCGATACATTTGGCGGGGCCAATGTGGTGATTGTCGGGGTTGAGGTGGAAGAGGGGACTATCTTTAATAATGATATTCTGGCCCTTATTCATCGTCTGACACAGGATGTGGACAGCCTGCCGGCGATCAACCATAACCTGGTGACCAGCCTTACCCACCGCACGTCCCGCAAGACATGGCTGTCCGAGGAAGGCTCCATTGTTTCAGAGCCCTATTATGATCCGACCAAAAAGCCCATTTTGAGCGATGCTGAAATGGCCGAGATGCGGGATGCGGTTTTGGCCAATCCGCGGGTTTATGGCCTGATGGTGTCGCCTGACCTGAAGTCTGCCCTGATCAAGGGACAGCTTAATGAGGGGGCGCTGGATTATGAAAAGACCTTTAACGAGATTCAGGCTTTCCGGGCCAAGGAGCAGGTGCCGGGGGTTAAAATCCATGTGACCGGACAGCCCATGCTGGTTGGCTGGGTCTATACCTATATTCAGCAGATCATTCAGATTTTCATGTTCACCATCGTCTTTATGTTCGCCCTGTTGCTGATATATTTCCGGCGGCTATATGGGGTGTTGATCCCCATGATGGGTATTGCCATATCGTCAATATGGGGCATCGGGATTTTGTCATTGCTGGGCTATAACCTTGATCCGCTGACCTTAGTGATCCCCTTCCTGATCTCGGCGCGGGCCATGTCCCACGGTATTCAGCTTGTGGAACGTTATTATGATGAGTTCGTCAAATGCGGCAGTGGCCGTCAGGCGGCGCGCACCACCTTTGATAGTCTGTTCCGCCCCGGATCACTGGGGGTTATATCGGACGCGGTGGGTCTGTTGCTGATTTCGCTGGGTTCGATACCCATTAATACCAAATTATCCTATTATGCGTCCTTGTGGGCCATATGTGTGATCCTGAATGTGCTGATTTTAGTGCCCATGTTGCTGTCGATTTTACCACAGCCAAAGCGGGCGGAAATCCGCCATGGCTGGATCCGGAGATTTCTGCCCAAGATTGGAGCCTTGGTGGCCAACCCTAAAAGTGCGCGGCGCGTATTGATCGCAACGATTGGCTTGTTTGCCATTGGCGGTTATTTCAGTTCGTCAGTTCAGATTGGTGAGGCGGAACCCGGCAGTCCTCTGCTCTATCCCGACCATGATTATAATCTGTCCTCCACCGCCATTAACACCAGCTTTCCCGGGTCAGAGGAGCTTTATATCATCGCCCGAACAGAGGAAAAGGGCGGTTTGAAAAAACCGGAAGTGATTAAGGCGCTGGAAGATTTTCAGAATTATATGCTTGATGACCCGGAATTGGGCGGGGCAAAGGGCCTGCCCGATCTGGTGAAGCAGGTTAATCGCCTGCTCCATAACAATGACCCGCGTTTTTATCAGGTGCCGCACGATGAATTTTATGTGGGCGGGTTGATGTTCGCCTATATGGCCTCTAGCCCGATCCCCGGTGCGCTCAAGGAATTTGTCAATCCGGAAGAAACCGACGCCAATATGGTGTTTTATTACAAGAACCATCAGGGTGAGACCATTCGCCGAGCCATTCATATGATCAAAAGCTGGATCGCGGAAAAGGGCGATACGGTGGAGGGCTTAAGCTTTCATCTGGCGGGGGGCATCATCGGCGTTACGGCGGCCATTAATGAGGCCGTGTTCAAAACCAATGCCATCGTTGTGCCATCTGTCCTACTCCTGATTTTCCTGTTCGTGACCTTCTTTTATGGATCGTTTCATGCGGGTTGGATGATGTTTCTGGCCATGTCTTTTGCGACCATCCTCAGCTATGGCTATATGGGTTTCATGAAAATTGGCATCAATGTCAATACGGTGCCGATCATTGCGGTCGGGATCGGGGTTGGTATTGATTATTCTATTTATATTATGGACCGTATCCGGGAAGAAATTCTCAAAACCGATACGCTTCAGGCAGCGGTTATCCGCGCCATCAGTACCACGGGCCTTGCGGTCTGTGTAACCGCAGGGGCCTTGATCCTTGGGGTGATTATGTGGGTGTTCCTGTCGGACTTGCGTTTCCAGTCCGATGCGGCTCTGCTTCTGGTTGTGATGCTGGTCTTTAACATGGCGGCGGCGCTGTTCGTGGTGCCCAGCTGGATCACAATCTTTAAACCAAAATTTATCACTGACATTGAAGTTGTTGACGGCGTGATTGAAGAAAAACACGCAAAGTCGGCAGCTTGATGGCTCCGATTTCGGAGCGAAATAAGTTCGTTACAACCATAACAGGGAGGACTATATGACTAAGAAAAAATATTTAAAACTGGGATCAAAGGCTGCGGCCTTGTCCATGGCGGCGGCTTTGTCGGTCACCGGATTGTCCGGCGCCTATGCCGGAACGTCTGCGGACGGCACGCTGGAATGGAGCGGCTTTCTGGAAAATGCCACTTTCCTGCGTAAAGATGTGGGGCTGGTAAAATTCCGCAACACGGTACAGCTTGAACTGGTCAAGCAATTCAATACAGGAAACACCTTTTCCGAATTGTCTTTCAATGTGACTTTTCGCGGGTCTTATGACGGGGTCTATGACCTGAATAAGCGTGACTTTGGCCGCAATGCGGGCGGCGCGATCAACCTGCAAAGTACCTTTTCCGCTGGCCCGCCCTCTGTGCCGCACGGCGGTGGTCTGGTGTCTACAGGCGCTTTCTTCTTTGGCTTTGATACGGCGGCCAACCCCAACAGCGGGCTGATCGTTCTGGGCAGTGATTCCCATGCCAATGATCAGGGCGGTGTGTCCTTCGGAGTGCCGGTTCGTCCCTGCGATATTGATAATCGCGGTTGTATTCCGGGCTATTTGGACCTGAGCCTTGATAATCTGCGCTTTCCGGAATTTAACAGCCGTATGGATTTCCTGCGTGAAGCTTATATTGATGGCAGTATTCCTTTTTCAAATGGCCATGAGCTGAATATCCGTCTGGGCCGCCAGCAAGTCGTCTGGGGCCGTACAGATCTGTTCCGGGTTCTGGATGTGATCAATCCGGTGGATTTCTCGCGCCAGAATATCTATGACGAATTGGAAGACATCCGGATTCCCCAATGGATATTGAATATGGATTATCGTATGGGTGCCGTGGGCAGCTTTGATGACCTGAACCTGAATCTGGTGTGGAATTTTGATAAATTCCGGCCCAATTCACTGGGTCAGGGCGGTACGCCTTATCAGATACTTGGCGCGGGCGGTTTCTTTCGCGGCATGAAAAACTGTTGGGATAATGGCTGTACTGTGGCCAACTTTGCCGGGCTTCCGGTGCCGGGGACCACGGGTCTTGCGGCCACGGACTTCGCGCCGGGGTCCATTGGTATCCGCAGTGCTCAAATGCCAAAATGGAAAATTGGCAATACCCAGATCGGCTTCAAGGTTGAAGGCGTCAAGAATGGTGTCGGTTTCTCCCTGAACTATCTGACTTATCTAAGTCAGTTGCCGTCATTGCGCGGCGGCAGCGCCGGACCGGCGGCCCTGAATAACTTTACCGGCGAGGTAAAGCCCTGGCCTTATCTCATCGCCTTTGATATAGCCTTTCCGCGCATACATCTGTTTGGCGGGTCTGCAGATTTCTATGTTGACAGCATCAAATCCGTTTTCCGGGTTGAAGCGGCCTATACCACCGGTGAGGAATTTGCCAATACCCTGCGGCCAGAGCTGTTTTCCAAGAATGATGTCGTTCGTTATGTCATCGGTTGGGACCGGGATACCTTCATTCCCTTCCTGAACAAGGACAAAGCCTTCCTCTTGTCGGCTCAGTTATTTGGTCAGCATATCCTGAACCATGAGCTGCAAGATACACCGGCCACATTGGCGGGCGTTCCGGGTTTTACCAAGGCCGGTATTCCGGACTGGAAATCAAACTGGATCATGACGTTCCTGTTCAAGGGCTGGTACATGCAAAACCGGCTCAGCCCACAAATTCTGTCTGCCTATGACTTCCGGGCGGGATCGGCGGTTATATCGCCGTCTGTGGACTGGTTGATCAGTGACAGCTGGCGTCTGATTGTGGCGGCCAACTTTAAATTTGGTAAAGGCCCGCGCAAGTTTGATGACTGCCGGTCCTGTAACCCCTGGGGTCCGTTTACGGCGACACCTTTTCACGCCAACCCCTTTGCCGCTGGCTCTGTAGGCCTTGGCGGGTTTGAACCACTGGGACGTTTCCGGGCCGGGCCGATTGGTATGGCCAGCCGTGAAGACGAAATTCAAGTCACTTTGCGCTATCGCTTCTAAGAACTGATTTAACGAAGGATTATACAATGAGAAAATTACTGACATATATGTTAACAGGTGTGGCTATGGGAATTGTTTCCACGGCTTCCGCCGCCGATCTGAAGGATGTGGAAAATTCCTTTTATCCCTATAAGGCGTCCGTTCCACAGCATGAAGGTCTGAAAAGCGGCATGACCATCAACCAGTCCAATGTGGAGCAATTCAAGGATATTCTGGATGAAGGCATGTATCAGTTCATCAAGGATGGCTGGACGGAAATGAAAGTGACCGACACCATGGCCTTTGAATTGAACAAGGCCTATATCGAAGCCACAAAAGCCAATCTGAACAAGGCTGTTCTGGGCGATAAAACCGGTGACATCAAAGGCTTTATCTCTGGCCGTCCTTTTCCGGCGGAACCAAGTCTTGATGATCCCAAAGCCGGTGAAAAACTAGCCTGGAATTATAAATACGGCTATAACTGGGGCGATAGCGGGGCGGTTTATCCTTTCTACTGGAAATTCCGTGATCTGAATTCGGCCAAGGTTGAGCGGACGTTGAAGTTCAACTTCCATTTCCTCAATCTAAAGCATCGGGTGAATGATGAGCCCCTGCCCGACCTGCCGAAAAATCCGGCCAACCTGTTCCGGGCGATTTATGTGCAGGTTCTGGAACCGTTCGATGTGAAGAATACCCAGTTGTTGATCCATCGTTATGAAGATGATCTGAAGCGGGACAATGCGTGGCTGTATCTGGGCTTTCAGCGCCGGGTGCGGCGGCTGGCCACGGGTCAGATCACCGACAGCTTCCTGGGCTCTGACCTGATGATTGAAGATTTCGAAGGCTATAATGGCCGGATTTCCGATATGACCTGGACCTATAAAGGCACCAAAAATGTCATGATGCCTTTCTATAAGCATAATGAGCAGGAACTCAGCACTGAATATAAAATGTCCGATGGCTATCAGTTTGTCGAGTATGGGGGCAAGGGCGGTTGTTTCCCCAATGTGGACTGGCAGTTGCGCAAGGTTTATGTGCTGGAATCGGTTCCTGTGGATCCGAACCATCCCATCAGCAAGCGGATTCATTATGTGGATGCGGAAACCTTCACTTTGCCCCGGACGGTTATTTATGACCGCAAGGGTGAGCTGTGGAAAACCTTTATCATTGGTCAGGCCCATCCTGATTATCACTTGGCCAAGAACAAAGGCTCCGGAGTATCCATCGATGATTCCTTCATGATGCTGGATGTTCAGGGTGCCCATTGCACCACGGGCCAGTTCAAGGGCCAGATTGATAGCAAGCTCAGCCCGCGCAAGAAATTCACCGTACAGAATATGCGCGTGACGGGTAAATAAAGTTCCTTTGCACTTGCCGGGGGTTGGGTTCTTCCGCCCCCGGTTTTTTTAACAACAGGACATCAAAAATGACAAGCACCCCACTGGTTCCCGCAGAAATTAATCTGTTCTTTAATTTCAGAAGCCCCTATTGCTATCTGGCCTCCAAACGGATGTTTGCCATTTTTGAGGACTATCATACCAAAATGATCTGGAAGCCCTTTGGGGGCTGGTCCGGACGGTCTGCGCCGGAGCGGGCGAAAATCAAAATTCCATTGGTGCGTCAGGATGTCTCCCGCCATTGTCGGCAGATGGGCATTCCCTTTGTTCCGCCGCCCATTGATACGGACCCTTCATTGGCCGGGGCCATTTCACTGGTGGCCGAGGAAGAAGGCCTGCTTCAACCCTTTGTGGTGGAAGTGATGCGCAAGGAATGGGCCGAAGGGCGCAACATTGGCGAGCTTGAGGTCTTACTGGAAGTAGGGGAAGAAATTGGCCTTGGCCGGGGTGCCATCAGCCGGGCCTGTAATAATGAGGCCCTGTTGAAACAGATGGCGCTGAATTGGGCAGAGGCTCAGGTCAAGGGCGTGTTCGGCGTGCCAACCTTTGTGGTGGATGATCAGATTTTCTGGGGCAATGACCGCATAGACAGCCTGAGAGATCATCTCCATGATTTAAGATTGCGGAAGATATAGGGGCCGTGCCATGAAACTCTATCACCGCCCGGATTGCCCCTTTTGCTGGAAAGTACGCCTTTTCCTGCGGGAAGCGGGCGTTGAGGTGTCGGAGATTTCGGTAAAGTTGGGCGAAAAACATCCCGATGTGGTGGCCTTAAATCCTAATGGTACAGTGCCGGTGCTGATTGATGGGGATATGGTGCTGTGGGAATCTGCGGTGATTGTCGAATATCTGGCCGATAAATTTCCTGAGACCAGCCTTATGACGGGCACACCGGAGCAAAGGGCAAAAATCCGTCAAATTCACAGCTATAGCGATAATCGACTGGGGAAAATTTTATTCCCCTATATCAAACAGGTTCGGGACGGCAAAGCGGATGGTGACCTGCAACATACCATAGATAAAGCATGGCAGGCGGAACTGGATATGCTCACATTACAGCTTGGGGATCAGGATTATTTCGGTCCGGATTTTTCTGTGGCCGACTGCGCGCTCATTCCCCGATTCACCCTTGCATTGGTTTATGGTCTGACCCTTGGGAAGACATATGGAAAGTTAAAAAACTGGTTTGAGAGATGTAAGCGGCGTTCTTCATTTGCGACAGTTTTGCCCGCAAGTTTTCCTGGTATTGATGAAATGATCAAATTGGAAATTTTATAACCTTAATAATTTAATAAATATGTGAAATGAGTCCCGTGAAGAATATTAAACTAACATGCTAAAGATTATTTTTATTATTTAAAAACAACTAGTTATAAGTTTATTTGATGATTTCATCAAGCTTGGCACGCTCTTTGCTAATGACTAGAGGTAAGGTGCTCATGACTAGAGGTAAGGTGAGGAAAGACTGTATGGCACATAACAAACAACATGACCTTGACCGGTTGCAAAAATACCGCAAGACGGTTCGCGTGTTTGGCATACGAAAGGCTAAATTTCTGGAATTTGATTATACGCTGGGCTGTGAGGAACTGACCATCGAGCTGGTCATGCCTTATCCGGCATTCAAGGAATTTTGCGAAACTAACCACGTGGCGGAAATCATATGCGTGCCGCAAATACGGTATGAATATAATCGGCTATCCGGGGGTGAGAAGCCCAAATTACACGAGAAAACAAATATTATTCAGTTGGGAGACTTCAAGTGAGTTTTGATATTAAAACGAATGTTATTCAACCTCGGCGGCATACCTATGCCCATATTGCCAAACGGCTTGGCGGTGATAAACCGGCAACCCGCTATCAGGAGGGAACCTGGGATCTTCAGCCAACGGTAAATTTCCATTATCGCCCGACCTGGAATCCAGAGCGCGAAATATATGACAAGTCGCTTACCGCCATCAAGATGGAAGACTGGTACAGCTTTAATGACCCGCGTCAGCTTTATTATGGCACCTATACCATGGCCCGCCATAAAATGATGGAGGCTGAGGAAAGTCATTTCAAATTTATCGACAAGAGCAACATGATGACCCTCATGGATGCTGAGTGGCAGCAGATGGTCAGGGATTTTATCCTCCCGCTCAGGCATTTTGAATGGGGCGCCAATATGAACAATTGCGATTGTTCGGACAAGGCCTATGGCACCGCGATCAGTCAGGTCGCTTTGTTCGCCGCCATGGACCGTCTGGGAATCGCCCAGATCATCAGCCGGGTTGGGCTGCTTCTGGATGACAGTACGGGTAAAAGTCTGGATCAGGCCAAAGCGGACTGGCTGGACAGTGACCGCTGGCAGGGCGTGCGTAAAATGCTTGAAGACAGCTTTGTGGTAGAGGATTGGTTTGAGCTTCTGGTGGCCCAGAACTTATGCATGGACGGCGTGGTTTTCCCGCTTTTCTATCAGCATTTTGATGAGGCCGGACAGGCTCACGGCGGGTCCGCCATGTCCATGCTGAATGAATTTATGCAGGACTGGGGCAAGGATGAAAAACGCTGGATGGACCATCTGTTGAAAGTGACGGCGGCGGAAAGTGCCGAGAATGCGGCGCTTTTATCAGGATGGGCCGTTAAATGGACCGATCTTGCCATTGAGGCCTTCACACCCATTGCCCACCATGTTTTGGGGGACAAGGCCGATGAAGCCATGACGTCAATTCGCACAGAGATAACACAACGGGCCAAAAAGTCCGGTTTGGAAATATAGGAGACTGTCATGAGCAGAACCGTATCAATAACATTACAGAATAACGACGACGCCCGCCCCATCATAGACGCCATCGAAAAAGATAATCCGAAGGCCACCATTAACCTCTATCCGGCCATGGTCAAAATTGACTGTGATGGCCGCCTGATTGTCAAACAGGAAACGGTGGAGGAATTGCTTGGCCGGGAGTGGGACGTACAGGAATTGCATTTGAGCATCATCAGTATCGCCGGAAATGTCGATGAGGAAGATGATTATTTTGAATTGAGCTGGAACATATAGCAGGGAGAAGATCATGGCCGAGAAGAGAAAAAAGAAACTGGGGATCAAACAACGTTATTCCATGCTCACCCGTGGGCTTGGCTGGGATACCACCTATCAACCCATGGATAAGGTTTTTCCCTATGACAATTATGAGGGCATTATCATTCATGACTGGGAAGGCTGGGAAGACCCCTTTCGCCTGACCATGGATGCCTATTGGAAGTTCCAGTCGGAAAAAGAGAAAAAGCTCTATGCGGTGATTGACAGCTTTGCCCAGAATAACGGGCATCTGGGTATCACTGATGCGCGCTATGTGAATGCGATCAAGCTGTTCTTGACTGGTGTCTCGCCGCTGGAATATCAGGCCGCGCGCGGGTTTACTCATGTGGGCCGCCAATTCCGCGGCGTTGGTCCCCGGGTTGCCTGTCAGATGCAGGCCATTGATGAATTGCGCCACGTACAGACTCAGGTTCATTCCATGAGCCATTACAATAAATATTTTGATGGGTTGCACAGCGCCCCTCATATGCATGACCGGGTATGGTATCTGTCGGTGCCAAAATCATTCTTTGATGATGCTCGGACTGCCGGACCGTTTGAGTTTCTGACCTCTATTTCATTTGCCTTTGAATATGTGCTGACCAATCTGTTGTTTGTGCCGTTCATGTCCGGCGCGGCCTTTAACGGGGATATGGCAACGGTGACCTTTGGTTTCTCGGCCCAGTCCGATGAAGCCCGTCATATGACCCTTGGGCTGGAAGTGATTAAATTCATGCTGGAGCAGGACGAACGTAATATTCCTATCGTTCAGCGCTGGATGGATAAATGGTTCTGGCGCGGGACCCGTATGCTGACCCTTGTGGCCATGATGATGGACTATATGTTGCCCAAGCGGGTGATGTCATGGCGTGAGGCATGGGACATTTACTTTACCGAGGCGGGCGGTGCCTTGTTTGCGGATCTAGCCCGTTATGGTATCAAGCCGCCGAAATATGCCGATATTGCCACCAAGGAAGCTGAACATCTCAGCCATCAGGCATGGCATATTTTCTATAACTATACCCATGCGGCGGCCTTCCATACATGGATTCCGGAGAAGGAAGAGCTGGACTGGCTGTCAGAGAAATATCCGAATACTTTCGATAAATATTATCGGCCACGCCTTGAGTATCTTGATAAGGAAGAAAAGGCCGGGCGGCGTTTTTACAATGATACCCTGCCCATGCTGTGTCAGGTTTGCCAAATTCCCATGGGCTTTACCGATATGGACGATCCGACAACCATATCCTTTGAAGTCTCTGAATATAAGGACGATAAATATCACACTTGTTCCCTCGGTTGTAAGGACATCTTTGATTACGAACCTGAAAAATATGTTCAGGCCTGGTTGCCGGTTCATCAGATTTATCAGGGCAATTGCGGCGGGGCCGAGGTGCCGGATGTCCTCAAGTGGTACAACTTCAATCTGGGCGCGGACAATATGGAATATAAGGGCTCGCCCGATCAGAAGCTTTGGGACGAATGGCAAGCCCATCGCAAGAAAGCCTGAATATAACACATTTTTAGAATAAGGATTGATGAGATGTCTGTAACTTCCATCGGGAAATATGAATTTGAGCCACTGGACAAAGTGGAAAATTTCCACGGCAATCAACTGACCTATATTAACTGGGAACAGCATCTGCTGTTCTGCGCCCCGGTCTGCCTGCCTCTGCCTCCTGAAATGCCGTTCGCTGCATTGGTGCAGGAGGTTTTGCCCGGCGTATATAACAAGCACCCGGATTTTGAGAAAATTGACTGGGACGCGGTGAAATGGACGCTGGACGGGGCGGATCTTACCCCGGACTTGGGCAAAAGCCTTGCCGATAACGGCCTTGGCCATAAATCCCTGATCCGTTTCTGGACGCCGGGGCTTGAAGGTATCGCGGGCTCTCACAGCTGATGAGTTACGAGCTTACCATAGAACCCATCGGTGAAGTGATTGAGGTCGAAGAAGGCCAGACAATTCTGGATGCTTGCCTGCGCGCCGGTATCTATATCCCCTATCAGTGCAATCACGGTCTGTGCAGCACCTGTAAGGTGGATGTGGTGGAGGGTGATGTGGATATTGGTGATGCGTCTCCTTTTGCCCTCATGGACTTCGAGCGGGATGATGGCAAGGTATTGGCCTGTGTCTGCACTTTGGAAAGTGATGTGGTCATAGAGGCGGATATTGAAGAAGACGACGACGCCGAATATCTGCCCATTTGTGATTATACGGGAACGGTCTCTGAAATTACCGACCTGACCTCGGATGTGAAAAAGATCATTATCTCGCTGGACGAGGAAATAGAATTTCAGGCGGGTCAGTATATTCAGCTCAATATTCCCGGTGTGGATGGCCCCCGCGCCTTTTCTATCGCCAATTCACCGGACAAGGCGGATCATGTGGAACTTCATGTGCGGCTGGTGCCGGAGGGTAAGGGGACCAGCTATCTGCATGGTAAGCTGGCAGAGGGCGATGCCTTGTCATTCTCGGCCCCGTATGGCCATTTCTTTGTCCGGAAATCACAGAATAAACCGATGATATTCATCGCAGGCGGGACGGGACTGTCCAGTCCCAAAGCCATGATTGACGAATTGCTGGCGGATGGATACGGGCAAAAACTGACCCTGTTCCACGGGGTCCGGTCAAAGGCCGATCTGTATTATCAGGATTATTTCACGGCCCTTGCGGAAAAACATGATAGTTTCGCTTATATCCCGGCTCTGTCCGATAAGAAGGACGGGGATGACTGGGACGGGGAAACAGGTTTCGTTCATGAGGCTGCGGAGCGCTTTTTTGACGGTAGCTTCGCCGGGCATCAGGCCTACCTCTGTGGGCCGCCGCCCATGATAGAGGCCTCTATCCGGGCACTTATGAAGGGCCGTCTGTTTGAGAATGATATTTACTGTGAGAAATTCCTGAGCAAGGCGGACGGAACCGGGGACAAGCGTTCTCCTCTGTTTAAAAGGATTTAAGAACGTCATGGGCAAGGCCGCGTTTCGGGTGAGTGTCGAAGGCTCTGACAAGGTGATCACCTGTCTTGCGGATGAGACTTTGTTGAAAGCCATGGCGCGGCAGGGAATAAGCAATATTCCCGTGGGCTGTCGGAATGGTGGCTGCGGGGTCTGCAAGATCAGGGTGACCAAAGGTGAGTATGAAACCGGGAAGATGAGTATCAAGCATGTGACGCAGGTGGAAAGGGATGATGGATATGCCCTTGCCTGCAAAGCGTTTCCCAAAAGTGATTTGACCGTAACTGTGAAAAATGAGGAGTGAGAAATGGCGTTAAATGGTGTTTTACGGCCCGGATTTGTTCAAGTCCGTGTGCTGGATATGGCAGAGGCAATCGTGCATTACCGGGACCGGATCGGCCTGACGTTGGTCAGTACCGAAAGCGATGGCCGGGTATATATGAAAGCCTATGATGAATTTGACCGGCATAGTATTGTGCTTCGCGAATGTGATGAGGCGGGCCTTGACCTTATGGCCTTTAAAGTGTGCAGCGAAGCAAGCCTTGATGATTTTGCAACCAAACTTGCGGCGGGCGGTTATGAAGTAACCACTGTCGCGGCCGGGGAGCAGCCCGGTGTTGGTCGCCGGATCAGCTTTATGGCCCCCACGGGTCACCGCTTTGACCTTTATGCGGAAATTGAGCTGTCCGATAATGGCCCCATGACCAATAATCCTGATGTGTCCCAACTGGACCCTCAGGGTATGAAGGCGATCCGCTTTGACCATTGCCTGCTTTATGGCGGCGATATTGACGGCACCAAAAAAGTCTTTGAGGAAATATTGGGCTTCAGCATTTCTGAAATGGTGGTGGATGATGATACCGGTATGATCATTGCCCTGTTCCTGACCTGCTCTAACAAGGCCCATGATCTGGCCCTTGTTCGTCATGAGGAAGACGGGAAACTGCATCATGTGTCTTTCCTTGTGGAAGACTGGAGTTCTATTGGTGCCGCCGCTGACATCATTACCCGCTATGATGTGTCCCGGGATATTGGGCCCACACGTCACGGCATTACCCGCGGCATGACCATCTATTTCTTTGACCCAAGCGGCAACCGGAATGAAGTCTTCGCCGGAGGGTATCATTATTATCCTGATAACCCCCTCAGGGTCTGGAAGGCCAGTTCTGTTGGCAAGGCCATTTTCTATTATGAGCGTGAATTGAATGACCGTTTCATGACGGTCGTCACTTAAACTTTAGGATAAAATATGTCAAAAAAGGCAGTGATGCACTTTATTAACGGTGCCTATACGGCGGGAACGTCGGGCAAGGTATTTCAGAATATCAGCCCGGTGGACGGGTCTGTGATCTGTGATGTGCATGAAGGGTTGAAACCGGAAGTGGATGCGGCGGTCACAGCGGCTCAGGCGGCTTTGACCGGCCCGTGGGGCAAGATGACCACCGACGAACGGGTGGCCATCCTTTATAAGGTAGCCGACGGTATCAATGCCCGTTTTGATGAATTTCTGGAGGCGGAATGCCGCGATACGGGCAAGCCCAAATCTCTGGCCAGCCATATTGATATTCCGCGCGGTGCGGCTAATTTCAAGGTCTTTGCCGATGTGATCAGGAACAGCCCGACCGAGGCCTTTACCATGCCGACGCCGGACGGCGCGGGGGCTTTGAACTATGCCATTCGTGCGCCCAAGGGGGTGATTGCGGTGATCTCACCGTGGAACCTGCCCTTGCTGCTTATGACATGGAAAGTTGGCCCGGCGCTGGCCTGCGGCAATGTGGTTGTGGTGAAACCTTCCGAGGAAACACCGCTGACTACTTCCCTGCTGGGGGAGGTGATGAACGAGGCCGGGATGCCGCCGGGGGTCTATAATGTGGTCAATGGCTTTGGCCCGGAAAGTGCGGGGGCTTACCTTACCCAGCATCCGGGGGTGGATGCCATTACCTTTACCGGGGAAACCAGTACTGGCACCGCCATTATGCAGGCCGCCGCCGTGGGCATGCGCGACATATCCATGGAGCTTGGTGGTAAAAACCCGGCCATCGTCTTTGCTGATTGTGACATGGACAAGGCCATAGAGGGCGTCATGCGCTCGGTCTTTGTCAACTGCGGACAGGTCTGCCTTGGTACCGAACGGGTTTATGTGGAACGGCCCATATTTGATGAATTCGTCAGCCGCCTGAAAGAAGGCGCAGAAGGCCTGAAACTGGGTACGCCTGATGATGAGGCCAATATGGGACCCCTGATCAGCAAGGAGCATCAGGGCAAGGTATTGGGCTATTATGCGCTGGCCAAAAAGTTAGGTGCTAATGTCATTACGGGTGGGGGCGTGCCGGACATGGGGGATGCGCTTTCATGTGGGGCATGGGTGGAACCCACCATCTGGACCGGCCTTGATGACGACAGCCCCATTATGCGCGAAGAAATTTTTGGCCCCTGTTGCCATATCTCCCCATTCGATGATGAGGATGAGGTTATCAGGCGGGCCAATGACACGGTTTATGGGCTGGCCAGCTCCATCTGGACGGAAAATCTCTCCCGCGCTCATCGGGTGGCCGGACAGATCGAAAGTGGCCTCACTTGGGTCAATAGCTGGTTCCTGCGGGACCTGCGCACGCCTTTCGGCGGCTCGAAACAATCGGGCATTGGCCGGGAAGGCGGGGTTCACAGTCTGGAATTTTATACGGAAATGCGCAATATCTGCGTGAAACTCTAAGGGTTGAATAATGACGAAAACCACTGACGCGGACATAAAAAAAGCCGCAGAAATGATCAGGGCCGCCCATGACAGCGGGACACCCTGCGCCGCTCTCCATGATTTTATCGCGGCCGATGATATTGCGGCGGGCTATGCCATCCAGAATGTCAATACGGATCACTGGCTAAAGCAAGGCCGCCGACTGGTAGGCCGCAAGACGGGACTGACCGCGCGTGCGGTGCAGAAACAGCTGGGCGTTGGACAGCCGGATTTCGGGATGCTTTATGCGGATATGGCCTATGCGGACGGCGCGGATGTGCCGCTGGATCGCCTGATGCAGCCCAAAATCGAAGGCGAAATAGCCTTTGTTCTGAAAAGCGACCTGACGCAGGAGCAGATGACCATCACCGATGTGATGCAGGCCATTGACTATGCGGTGGCGGCCATTGAAATTGTTGATAGCCGCATTGCCGACTGGGACATTAAAATTATGGATACGGTGGCGGATAATGCCTCATCTGGCCTTTATGTGCTGGGTACGGAACCGCGCGCCTTGTCGGAACTTGATCTGCATCTTTGTGGCATGGTGATTGAACATCAGGGCGAGCCGGTATCCACTGGTGCTGGCGCGGCCTGCCTTGGCAACCCCCTGAATGCGACCCTGTGGCTGGCTAAAACCATGGTTGAGGTCGGGCGTCCGCTTAAGGCGGGTGATACCATTCTGTCCGGCGCCCTTGGCCCTATGGTCGCGGTACCTGGTCCCGGCGTGTATGAGCTTCGCATCTCCGGTCTGGGCTCGGTTCGGGCCGCCTTTGTGTGACCGGACCTCTTACGGATTAAGGAATGAGAATAGCATGACGGGTATTATTACACGCTCAACCATAGATTCAGACACCGCTCTGCGGCTGGCCAAAGCGGCGCGGGATTATGCCATCGCTCAAGGTTGGAAGACAGCCATTGCGGTGGTGGATCAGTCCGGCGATCTGCTGGCCTTTGCCCGGGTGGACGGTACGCCAGCCGCTTGTGGCGTCATTGCGCAGGACAAGGCCTTCACGGCGGTGAGTTTCAGCACAGGAACCCGCGAGATGGCCGAAAATCTGGGCCATGAGGCCCCGCGCGTTCTGGATGGCTTGACCGCATATGACCGTCTGTCTTTTTTTGGCGGCGGCATGCCGGTGATCATCGACGGCGAAGCCGTGGGCGCGGTGGGCATATCCGGCAGCAGCGAGGCCGGGGACGAGGCCTGCGCTGTTGCGGCAATAGATACAGTTTTTGGCAATAGGAAAACAGACAAATGACGAAGGTTAAAGTAGCGATTATCGGGTCGGGCAATATCGGCACCGATTTGATGATCAAGATCATGCGCACCAGCGATATTCTGGAAATGGGCGCCATGGTCGGGGTGGACCCGGCTTCGGACGGTCTTGCCCGGGCGGACCGCTTGGGGGTGGCGATCACCTCTGACGGGATAGAGGGTTTGCAAAAGCTCAGCGTATGGGACGATATTAAAATCGTCTTTGATGCCACATCGGCCTATGCCCATAAACATCATGATGAGGTTTGCCGCGCGGCGGGTAAAGTCATCGTTGACCTGACCCCGGCGGCCATTGGCCCCTATACGGTGCCGGTGGTGAATATGGAAGCCAATCTGGATCAGCCCAATGTGAATATGGTCACGTGCGGCGGGCAGGCGACAATCCCCATCGTGGCGGCGGTCAGCAAGGTGGCCAAGGTCCATTATGCGGAAATCATTGCCAGTATCTCGTCCAAATCGGCGGGGCCAGGCACCCGGGCCAATATTGATGAATTCACCGAAACCACCCGGCGCGCTATCGAAGAAGTCGGCGGCGCGGGCAAGGGCAAGGCGATTATCATCCTGAATCCTGCCGAACCGCCTTTGCTGATGCGGGATACGGTCTTTACCCTGTGCGAGATGGCGGACGAGGCGGAAATTGAAAAATCCATTGAGGATATGGTGGCGCAGGTACAATCCTATGTGCCCGGTTACCGTTTGAAGCAAAAGGTGCAATTTGAGCGTTTCGGCTCTAACAACCCCTTGAAAATTCCCGGTTATGGTGAATTTGAAGGCATTAAAACGTCGGTTTATCTGGAGGTAGAGGGCGCGGCCCATTATCTGCCAGCCTATGCGGGTAATCTGGATATTATGACCTCCGCTGCCATGGGAACCGGTGAGAAAATTGCCACTCTTAAATTTGGAGCAGCCGCATGACCGATCAAAAACTCTATATTCAGGACGTTACCCTGCGCGACGGCATGCATGCCATCCGTCATATGTATGGTATTGACCATGTGCGTGATATTGCCCGCGCCCTTGATGAGGCAGGCGTGGATGCCATTGAGGTGGCTCACGGTGACGGTCTTAACGGCTCGAGCTTTAATTATGGCTTTGGCGCTCACACGGATTGGGAATGGCTGGAAGCTGTGGCAGAGGTATTGAATAATGCCGTATTGACCACGCTGTTGCTGCCGGGGATCGGGACGGTGACAGACCTGCGCCATGCCTATGATCTTGGCGTCAGGTCAGTGCGTATTGCCACCCACTGTACCGAAGCCGATGTCTCAAGACAGCATATTGAAAAAGCCCGCGAAATGGGTATGGACACTATCGGATTCCTGATGATGTCCCATATGATTACGCCCGAACATCTGGCACAGCAGGCCAAGCTTATGGAAGGCTACGGCGCGACCACGGTCTATGTGGTGGACAGCGGCGGGGCGCAGAATATGGACGATGTGGCGGCACGTTTGCAGGCCTTTGACAAGGTGCTGAAGCCGGAAACACAGCGCGGTGTTCATGCCCATCATAACCTGAGTCTCGGGGTGGCCAATTCCATTGCTGCCGTACAGAACGGGGCCATTCGGGTGGACGCAAGCCTCACTGGCATGGGGGCCGGGGCGGGCAATGCGCCGCTGGAAGTCTTTATCGCGGCGGCGGACCGTATGGGCTGGAACCATGGCTGTGATCTATACAAGCTGATGGATGCCGCCGAAAATCTGGTCAGGCCGCTTCAGGACCGCCCGGTGCGGGTGGACCGGGAAACGCTGAGCCTGGGCTATGCGGGGGTCTATAGCTCCTTCCTGCGCCATGCGGAAACGGCGGCGGAGACATATGGGCTGGACGTCAGGGAAATACTGGTTGAACTGGGCGCGCGCAAAATGGTTGGCGGTCAGGAGGACATGATTGTTGATGTGGCCCTCGATATACTCAAAGAAAAAGGAAATGCAGCATGACTGATTTAAACGCCATTGCGGAATTTGTGGATGATGCATCCCGCTATGCCAATGCTATCCCCCAATTATCGGAAAGTGGCAAAGACCTGACTTTGGAACAGGCTTATGAAGTGCAACGCCTGTCCGTACAGCGTCGATATGATCGTGGGCAGGTCCAAGTGGGCGTCAAGATGGGCTTTACCTCCCGCGCCAAGATGATTCAGATGGGCCTTGATGAAATGATCTGGGGCCGCTTGACCAACACAATGTTGGTGGAAGACGGCGGCGAGATTGATTTGAAAGATTTTGTCCACCCCCGGGTTGAGCCGGAAATTGCGTTCCTGCTGAACAAACCGTTGGAAGGACTGGTCAGTCCGGCGCAGGCCATGCTGGCGGTGGAAGCCATTGCCCCGGCACTGGAAATCATTGACAGCCGTTATGAGAATTTCAAATTCAATTTGCCCGATGTGGTGGCCGATAATACCTCGACCTCTGCCTATGTGGTGGGGCCGTGGGTCAAGCCGGATATTGATTTCACCAACCTTGGTATGGTGATGAGCTTTGACGGCAGGCCCGTACAGATCGGATCATCGGCGGCGGTTCTGGGTCATCCGCTGCGCGCTCTTGTGGGCGCGGCGCGGCTTGTTGGCGAGGACGGCGGACGGCTGGAAGCCGGCTGGACGGTGATGGCGGGCGGCGCGACGGCGGCCGAGGCCCTCACATCCGGCCTTCATGTGCGCCTTGAGGCTCAGAATATGGGATCAGTCAGTTTTGATGTGAGCTGATTGCCAACAGGCCATAGGCCATTGTTTTACTAATAAAACTATCTTTTACACTTAATATCTGTAGTATTTCTCTGAGGAATGTGAGGGAAATACTATGGGTAGGGATACGTATGTAAAGCCGTCAATGGGGTTTTGGCGCACATGGGCACTTGTCGTTGGGATAATGATTGGGTCCGGAATTTTTATGTTACCTGCTCTGTTGGCACCCTATGGCAGTTTGGGCTTGCTTAGCATTCTTCTCACGGGAGGTGGTACATTACTGGTGGCGCTCATGCTGTCCCGCCTGACCAAAGCCATTCCGAAAGTCGGGGGGCCATATGCTTATGCCCGGGAAGGGCTGGGGGATTTTGCGGGCTTCCTTACAATGTGGGGATATTCTATATCTAACTGGACATCGGCGGCGGCAATAGCCGTGGCTCTTGTGGGATATGTGGATATTTTTATACCGGGGTTGTCTGAGAATCCCGTTGGTTCTTTGGGGGTTAGCCTTTCGGTGATCTGGTTGTTGGTGGCGCTTAACATTCGCGGCGTTCAGGAAGCGAGTATCTTTCAGCTTATTACGACTTTTCTAAAAATATTGCCGTTGCTTTTGATTGGCGTGGTTGGTTTATTTTATACTGGGGAAAGCCATGTTATGGATATTAAACCCATAGAAGGTGGTACTTTATCTGGATTAACGGCGGCAGCAGCCCTGAGTATGTGGGCTTTTCTGGGCATTGAAGCGGCAACTATTCCCACCGATGATGTGATAAGGCCGGAAAAGACAATACCAAAAGCCATGTTTTGGGGCGCAATTACAGTTATTTTGATTTATTTATTATCCACGCTTGGGGTGATGCTCATGGTTCCACCCCATGTACTGGAAACTTCTACAAGCCCTTTTTCTGATGCCGCAACGATTGTTATGGGACCCGTCGGAGCAAAATTTATTGCCGTTGGCGCGATGGTTTCAATGGTTGGTGCGTTGAATGCGGTGGTCTTTATTGGGGCACAAACCCCCATGGCTGCCGCGCGGGATAAATTATTTCTCCTCAGTTTTGCCAAAATGTCAAAAAATGGCACACCCGTATTTTCTCTCATAGTGATGGGGGCGCTATCATCTATATTATTGGTTATGAATTATACCAAGGGGATGAGAGGCGCTTTCGAATTTCTGATACTGCTCTCAACCCTTTCGGTTTTAATTCCCTATGCCTTCTCTGCGGTGGCCGAAATGGTATTGTTGAAGAAAGTCGGTAAGTCTGCGCCCCGACAAACGATGGCTCTTTCGCTTGCGGCCTTTGCCTATTCAGTTTGGGTCATCATTGGCGCGGGTGATCAGGCGGTTTTTTGGGGCTTTATTCTGTTGCTTATCGGGATGCCTATATATGCCTGGTTACATATTCATATCACCGATGAGCAGGTTTGACCCTATGCGGTTTCCCGAAGCGCTATGGCCCGCAAGCAAAATTTTCTGATGGGGTCTATAAGTAGGCTTTGATCGGTTGCGGCATCGCCCCGGCCCAATGGGGCGACGAGGACTTCGGCCAATATACCCACCAAAGCCGCCGCGCTGACGCTCGGTGACTGGTCTGGAAATTCGTTTGTTTCTACCCCTTCCTCGATGAGCTGCTCAAAAATACCGGCATAGGCTTTGCGGTAGATGAGCCGTTCCTGTTCCACGGCGGGGGCGACCGGTTCAGCAATTAGGGCATAGGCCAGCCGCCCGCCAAGGATGGCCCGTTCGGCAAAAATCGTCACCGCATCGGTCAGCCGTTGTCGGCAGGGGGCGGGTTGGTCCGGAAAGCTGGCGGCCCGGACCATGTCAACCTCTCTTTCGGTGGCGCGCCGAAAAACCTCTGCACAAAGATGGGCTTTTGAGTCAAAATATTTATAGACCGTGCCGGTGGCAATCCCGGTTTCACGGGCCAGACGGCTAATGGTCAGGCCGTGGAAGCCGTCACGGGCAACAATGGAAACCGCCGTTTTCAACAGGCTTTCATGCTGGGCCTTTTGACGGGCGCGGGTTTTGGCGGTGGGGCGATAGGACATATTCGGCTTTCTTGATGTAAACTATGGCCAGTGTAACGCTTTATTTCCAGCTTGACAATAGATGTGAATCATGGTTCACTTCTTTAAGAAATGAATCAATATTCATATTTTGGAGAATGACCATGACCCAGCAGAAACCCTATGTCCCCACCAATGCCTATTGGCCCGAAACCCATGAGGTGATTAACCAGCCCCCGGCGCTGGAAAATTATAATTGTTACGAACAGGATATAGCTTTGCAGGAAGCTGTTGACGTTAACGGCGCCGGATGGGCAGAAGCAGATTTGAAAAATTTCGGAACTGTCACGGGCAGCGCCAAAGTGATTGAATGGGGCTTTCAGGCCAATGAAAACAAGCCTGTTCTCCATACCCATGATCGTCATGGTCGGCGCGTGGATGAGGTGCGCTTTCATCCCGCCTATCATCACCTGATGGATATGTCCATTAGTGAGGGGTTGCATGCGGCTCATTGGCAAAACCCAAAGGCCGGGGCTCATGTGGCCCGGGCGGCAAAATATTATATGATGTCACAGGTGGAGATCGGTCATTGCTGTCCCATAACCATGACCTCTGCGGCGATCCCGGCCCTGAAAAATCAGCCTGACTTATATAAATTATGGGCACCAAAAATTATGGCTGGCGTGTATGACCCGCGCAATGTGCCGGACGGCGACAAGGCGGGGCTGACCATTGGCATGGCCATGACCGAAAAACAGGGCGGCTCCGATGTGCGCAGCAATAGCACGCAAGCCTATGCCATCGGGCAGAGCGGGCCGGGACAGGCTTATGAGCTGGTCGGTCATAAATATTTCGTGTCCGCCCCCATGTGCGATGCCTTTCTGATGCTGGCCCAAACGGAAAAGGGGGTGTCCTGTTTCATTGTGCCGCGCTGGCGGCCTGACGGCAGCAAGAATCCAATCCAGATTCAGAAGCTGAAAAATAAAATGGGCAATGTGTCCAATGCCTCCAGCGAAACCGAATTACGCGGGGCCGTGGGCTGGATGGTAGGTGAGGACGGGCGCGGGGTGGCCGCGATCCTCAATATGGTGTCCATGACCCGTTTTGACTGTATGATCGGATCGGCATCCGGTATGCGGCAAGCGGTGGCTCAGGTCACCCATCATTGCAGTCAGCGCAGTGCCTTTGGCAATCTGCTGACGAAACAGCCGTTGATGCAGAATGTTCTGGCCGACCTGATTTTGGAGAATGAGGCGGCCTTGGCCCTGACCATGCGCATCGCCCGGGCGCTGGACAATAGCGACAGTGACGAGGGGGAAAAGCTTTTGGTGCGTATGACAACGGCGGTGGGTAAATACTGGATATGCAAGCGCGGGCCGGGGCATGCTTATGAGGCCATGGAATGTATCGGCGGCACCGGGGTTATGGAAGACACCATCATGCCGCGCCTGTTCCGGGAATCGCCGGTTAATTCTATCTGGGAAGGTAGCGGTAATGTGCAGTGCCTTGACATGTTGCGGGCCATGCGGAAAAATCCTGGCTCGTTTGATGCTTTTATGAGCGAACTGGACGGGGCCAGAGGACAGGACGCCCATCTTGACCGGGCGATTAATGATCTGGGTGGTTATTTCAGAAGTCAGAATGACATGGAATACCGGGCGCGGACCATTGTGGAAAAAATGGCGCTGGCCATTCAGGGGGCAAGCCTGATACAGTACGGCGACCCCAAGGTGGCAGAGGCCTTTTGCGCTGCACGCTTGTCAGGAGAGAATGCCGGCTGGGTTTACGGGACGTTACCAGCGGGAATAGATTGTGCGGCTCTGATTGAACGGGCCACCCCAAAAATACAATGATTTGACGATAAAAAGGCCGGGGAGGGCCATATATGAGTGACTATTTTAATCTGTCGTATATTCCGGAACGTCTGGCCTTGGTTCAGGGCGATAATATTGCCACCATATTTGAGGGGCGGAAGCAGACGTGGCGCGACTTTCAGGACCGGGTAACCCGGCTTGCAGGCGGCCTTTTGACGTGCGGTGTGGAGCGGCGGGATTTCGTCGCGGTGCTGGCGGAAAATTCGGACCGCTTTTTTGAGCTTTATTTTACCCCGGCATGGATCGGGGCGGTTTTGACGCCGCTAAATACCCGCTGGTCATACGGGGAAAATCTTTATGCCCTGCAGGACAGCGGGGCGAAGATCCTGTTTTTTGATGACAGTTTTATCACCATAGCCGGACAATTGCGGGACAACAATGACCATGCCATTGAAACATTTATCTATATGGGTGAAAAAGATTGTCCGGCCTGGGCGCAGGATTAGGAACAGCTTAACCAGAACCATCCGCCAGCCGGGCAGGTTAAGACCAGGGGGGATGAGATGGCGGCTCTTATGTACACCGGGGGGACCACGGGCACGCCCAAGGGGGTGATGTTGTCTCATATGGGGATATGGTCCAGCATCATGAGCGCGTCCCATGATATGGGAATCCGCAAAGACGATATATATCTGCATGCTGCCCCCATGTTTCATGCCGGGGATTTCGGCGTTTCCATGGCGACGGTGGTTGGCGGGGCGACACAGGTCATGATCCGGCGGTTCAGTGTTGACGGGGTGCTGGACGCGATTTCCAGTCATCATGTGACCACATGTTTACTGGTGCCAACCATGGTCAAGATGTTGCTGGCCGATGAAAAGACCGCAAGCGCCGATATGAGCAGTCTGCGGCAATTGGTTTACGGGGCATCCCCCATGCCCGAGGGCCTGTTGGTGGATTGTATGGAACGTATGGTTGGGGTGGACCTGATTCAGGTTTATGGTCAGACGGAACTGTCGCCATTGGCCACTGTACTGCTCCCATCGGACCATAGACCGGGCAGCAAGCATCTGCGTTCTGCGGGTCGGTCGGGCTTATGCGTGTCTTTGCGCATAGAAGATGCGGCGGGCAATATCCTGCCTACGGGTGAGGTGGGGCAGGTGGTAGTCCATGGCCCCAATGTGATGCTGGGGTACTGGAATAAGCCGGAGGTAACGGCGGAAACTTTGAAAGACGGCTGGGTTCATACGGGGGATGCAGGCTATCTGGACCGGGATGGTTATCTGTATCTGGTGGACCGGCTCAAAGATATGATCATTACCGGTGCGGAGAATGTTTATTCTGCCGAGGTTGAAAGTGTCATATCGCTTATTCCCGGCGTTTTGGATGTGGCGGTTATCGGCATTCCGGACGCCGAATGGGGCGAGGCGGTCCATGCATTGGTGATCCTGAAGGCCGGGGCGTCCGTCACGGAACAGGATATTATCCGCCATTGCAAAGACAGGATTGCCGATTATAAATGCCCCCGGCGGGTGGAGTTCCGCACAGAATTTCCGTTGTCGGCGGCAGGAAAAACCCTGAAAATGGACCTTAGAAAACCCTTTTGGCCCGAAGGCGAGCGGTTGGTGAACTGA
>JAADFR010000057.1 GCA_013152755.1 Alphaproteobacteria bacterium | reverse complement strand
CAATTCATTGGCCAGCGGTTTCTTGACATATTCCTGAATAGTCCGCGCCAGAGGCCGCGCACCATACAGACGGTCATAGCCCTTCTCGGACAGCCAAGTCTTCGCCGCCGGGGTCAGATTGATATGTACCTGCCGTTCCTCAAGCTGCATTTCAAGCTCCAGCACGAATTTCTCAACCACCCGTCCCATGACCTCCATGGACAGGTTTTTAAATGGCACTGTCGCATCCAGCCGATTTCTGAATTCAGGCGTAAACAGTTTTTTGATGGCTTCCTCATCATCGCCCTCGCGCACACCAGAGCCAAAGCCAATGGCCTCCTTGCTCAACTCCATAGCGCCAGCATTGGTGGTCATGACCAATATCACATTGCGGAAATCTATCTTTTTGCCATTGCTGTCGGTCAGCTTGCCATGGTCCATGACCTGTAGCAGAATATTAAATATATCCGGATGGGCTTTTTCGATTTCATCCAGCAGAATGACACAATGGGGCGACTGATCCACGGCATCCGTGAGCAACCCGCCCTGATCATAGCCCACATAGCCGGGCGGCGCGCCGATCAGGCGTGACACAGAATGGCGTTCCAAATATTCCGACATATCAAAACGGTGCAGTTCAAGCCCCAGAAGGCTGGCCATTTGTTTGGTTACCTCGGTCTTGCCAACTCCGGTGGGGCCACAGAACAGATAACTGCCGATAGGTTTGTCATCCTGGCGCAGACCTGCTCTGGACAGCCGTATGGCATCGGTCAGAACCTCAATGGCCTTGTCCTGACCATATATGACCCGTTTCAGGTCGGTATCAATGCTGGCAAGAACGGCGGTATCATCCTTGGACACGGATTTGGCCGGAATACGGGCAATTTTTGACACCACGACTTCAACATCTTCCACGGAAATTTCAGGCTTGCGTTTATCGGGGGGCAGTAACATTTGCGACGCCCCGACCTCGTCAATAACATCAATGGATTTATCGGGCTGCTTACGGTCATTAATATGGCGCGAGGACAGGTCCACGGCGGCATCAATCACATCATCGCTGTATTTTACCCCGTGATGTTCCTCAAAATATTTCTTCAGGCCTTTCAGAATTTCCTTGGTTTCCGGAATAGTTGGCTCTTTGATGTCAATCTTCTGAAACCGCCGAAGCAAGGCCCGGTCTTTTTCAAAATGCGAGCGGAATTCCTTGTAAGTGGTTGAGCCGATACAGCGGATAGCGCCTGATGACAGGGCAGGTTTCAGCATGTTTGAGGCATCCATGGCCCCGCCGCTGGTCGCCCCGGCCCCGATAATAGTATGAATTTCATCAATGAATAAAATGGCGCCGTCATGCTGTTCCACTTCGGAAATAACCGCTTTCAGCCGCTCCTCGAAATCACCCCGGTAACGAGTTCCGGCCAGCAATGTTCCCATATCGAGACAGAAGATGGTTGCATTCTGCAATACCTCCGGCACTTTCTTTTCCACGATATGACGGGCCAGTCCCTCGGCAATGGCGGTTTTACCCACTCCCGGGTCGCCCACATAAAGCGGGTTATTTTTGGACCTGCGACAGAGGATCTGAATTGTACGTTCAACCTCATGTTCCCGGCCAATAAGGCGGTCAATCTTGCCGGCTTTTGCTTTTTCATTCAGGTTAACACAGTATTTTTCCAGCGCGGTTTCTTCTTTTTCCGCCTCGTCAAAGTCTTCATCCGCACCAATGGGGCTTTCTTCTTCACTATGTTTGCCCGCTGATTTGGCCAAGCCATGAGAGACATAGCTGACCGCGTCCAGCCGGGTCATCTCATATTGCTGAAGGAAATAAACCGCATGGCTTTCCCGTTCCGAGAACAGGGCGATCAAGACGTTGGCCCCGGTAACTTCCTCACGCCCGGAGCTTTGCACATGCAGGATGGACCGCTGTATAACCCGCTGAAAACCGGATGTAGGTGTGGCCTCACCGCTTTGATCTGTTTTGATATTATCGAGCTCAATATCCAGATAGGTCTTTATCTCCGCCCGGAGCTGACGCACATTCACATCGCAAGCGCGCAGGACCGCCACCGCATCCTTGTCGTCCAGAAGGCCGAACAACAGATGTTCCAGCGTGGCAAACTCATGTTTGCGCAGGTTGGCCTCACCCACGGCGCGATGCAATGTATGTTCAAGATTGGGGGAAAATGTAGGCATGGATATTCACTCCTTTTCCAAAGTACATTGCAGGGGATGGTCATTGCGACGGGCATGGTCGATCACCTGCATGACTTTGGTTTCTGCAACTTCAAAACTGTAAACCCCACATATGCCGACACCTGTCTGATGAACATTCAGCATAATTTGTACCGCCTCATCCTCTGTTTTCTGAAAAAAAGTCAACAGCGCATGAACCACAAAATCCATCGGCGTATAGTCATCGTTTAGCATCAAGACCTTATACATGGACGGCTTTTTGGTTTTGGGGCGGGTTTTGGTTAAAACGCCGGTTTTACCCTTGCCCTTATCATCCTTTTGATTATCGCTCATCTACCTGTCATCATTATTGAAATAGTTACCTATATTAAATAGACAGTCCAACGCCGTTTTTAAAGACATCAAATGTATTCTTTGGCAAAAAAACATAAATAATCAATTTTTCTCGGTTTTATTATACAGGATGAACCCTAATCCATTCTTAACTTGCACCATCATAAAAAACCTGGCCCTTGCCCTTTTCTTTGGCCACATACAGCGCCTTA
Source organism: Alphaproteobacteria bacterium (assembly GCA_013152755.1). GTDB lineage: Bacteria > Pseudomonadota > Alphaproteobacteria > Sphingomonadales > Emcibacteraceae > Paremcibacter. The sequence goes on along the minus strand of JAADFR010000057.1, from coordinate 31,233 downwards.
TCGGCAACTTCCATCAGGGTTGGCACATCTTTCCCATCTGACGGGCAACAGGCCAGCCCGGCACTTGCCCCAATATCCAACGGTGTCCCATTTATGGATTTCTTGTTTTTTATATCTGAAATAATTTTGGTCAGCCGATCAACAGCCAGATCAATTGTATCTATCTCAGTAAATATTATGGCAAATTCATCGCCGCCGAAACGGATCGCTATATCCGTTTTTCTGGTATATTTCCGGATGGTTTTTGCGACAAACTTCAAAACATCATCCCCCACTGTATGACCATGGGTATCATTTACGGCTTTGAAGTTATCAAGATCAATATAGGCCAATATGAAGGGCATATCATCCTGGGTATATTTATCGATCATTTTATCCAATTGGGCATTAAACGCGCGGCGGTTGGCTAGCCCCGTCAAGCCATCCCGCAACGCCATGATTTTAATGCGTTCTTCTTCTTTCCTTTCCGCCGTTACATCCCGGTAAGTATTGATAACAATACCGTCCCGCATGATTATCTGAACCGCATTTATAATCGTTCCATCCGGCCGAACCCGATCATGGGAAAATTCATTTTTCTTGGACCGGTTCTTAATTTTCCGGCGCAAATCCTCAACATATTCCTCTATGGTCTGATTATATTGGTCATCATCTTGCATGTTCAGTTGAAAGAAATCATTTATAGTCATGCCCTCACAATAGCCCTCATCGCTAAGGTCCATTAGGCGCGAAAAAGTCGCGTTCCATGCCATGAGCCTCAAATCACGATTAAAGACGACAATCCCATGCCCGGTATTATCCATTATCTTTTGTAAAAGAGCCTGCTTCTCCTCAATTTCATGTTTTGCCAACAGCAATTTTCCCATGGCTTTCACCCGCTCATTTGAGGCCTTTTCGACCTCTTTACGCTGTTGCTCAAGCTCCTCTACCTGCTGCTGTAATAGTTTGGTCGTTCGCTTTTCTTCCGTCAGGTCACGCATCACACCAACAAACATCCGTTTGCCGGACACTTTCATCTTGCTGATCGCCAAATGCATGGGAAATTCAGTATTGTCTTTTCGTTTGCCACATAAATCACGGCCAACCCCCATGATATTCGTCACCCCTGTTTTTGAATATTTCGACATATATCCATCATGCTGACGGCTATCGTCCTCTATCATGAGCATATTGACGCTCTGGCCAATGACGTCATCTTTTGCATAACCGAATATTTTTTCTGCGGCCGAATTAAAGGTTCTAATCATGCCTTTGTCATCGATTGAGATAATTCCCTCAATGACCGTATCAACAATAGCCGCCTTTTCGGCGCTTTCATTGACCAGTGCCACATGCGCGGCTTCACGCGCCAGCACAAAAGGCCGGATCACCCAAAAGAAAATCGGAAAGAAGGACAAGAGACTTAAAAAGCCCGCATCAACAAGAGGGAGCCAATCATGAGGTATCAAAGCCCCAAAATTCGCCAGAGTGAGCATGATAAGCCCCTCGACAATAAAAATTACTAACGCAATTTTACCCAGAACATTTAACATTACAGCCCTCATCGCAACTGTTATCCAAATATAATAACACTAATGACAAGCCGGGGGAAATATTTATCTTTAATGGACAGGTAGCATAAAAAAACCGGCGTCACTAAATATAGTAACGCCGGTCTTTATAAAATTTAATTTACGTTGTTAGCCTACAAGCGGAAGATTGTATTTTGTTGCAACTTCTTCGTAACGGGCTTTCAAAGGGGCAACGACATCTGCACCAGTAGTGGTCGCAAATTCATTGACACGCGTTGATTCAGAAACGATTTCTTCATAGCGGGTTTTAAAAATATTTGCCTGAAGTTCAAAGAATTCAGCGGGTGTTTTGGCCGCAAACAAGGCCTTCGCATCGGCTACATTCTTTTCAACTGCCTTCTTGGATTTTTCCATGAAGTCAGCATTTACGCTCTGAGCAACTTTTACAGCCGCATTGCCGGATGCCACAAGAGCTTCATAATTTGCCTTGCTGAATTCCGTAACATTATCAAGGTTGCTGGTGGCATCCTTGACAGCTTTCTGAACATTTTCTTCAACAGTTTTCTGAGCCGCTTTCACGGTTTTTTCCACTGTTTCCTGAACAGTTTTAAATGTCTTATCTTCTTTTACTTTATTCGTTGTCTTTGCATTTGCCATTATATTATCCTTTCATATGATGTTTTTTTGCCATAAATTGTGCGGCGCAATATCTTCTTACGCCCTATATATAGGATGATTTTCTAAAATGTCAAACAATTATTGTGCAGTGCAACAAATAATTCACATAACGGCAATTTCTGCCTTACAGCAAAATATCACGGGCCTGATTTAGCTTGGAGGCAAAATAGTCCGATCCGCCCTGATCCGGGTGATATTTGAGCATCATCCGGTGGTGGGCATCCTTGATTTCAGACGGCCCCGGATGACCGGACAGCTCCAGAATATCAAGGGCCTCTGTTCGTGTCATTGGTGAGTTGCTAAGATTGGGCCTGCCCGAAGACTGCGCCGGGCCACTGGTGAAAAACGTCCACAAACCACCCTGCGCCGACAAAAAGGACAACAGCCCTAATATGCCACCAACCGCAATATTACCGCGGACCAGTATCAGAAAGGCCAGCAAGCCCAGAATGATGGCAAAGCCGATCCGGAACAGCCGGTTTAATTTCTGTGATTTGGATTGCTTCAAAAAACGCGCAATCATGTAAAGCAGAAAGACAAAACCAACCAATGTGAGGATGAAGGGCATTTAAATTCCTATTCCGCCGCCGCCACAGCCGCTTTTTCCCAACCGGGAAGTTTCAAATCATCCATAAGGCGCCGGATTTCCTGCCGGGCGGCCACATGGGACATGGTCATTTTCTCTCGTCCCCCGCTTTTAAAATCAACAAGGGTCAGTCCTTTGGGGAATAATTCACGGTAAATCACCCGTTCACCAAAGCCCGGCACATAGCGAAAGGCCACCCTTTTTTGCAATTGGGTCAACACATCATGCACCCGGCGCTTGTTTTTCGCATCCAGCGCGGATGTACGGTTGCGCATAACTATCCAGTCAATGGTGCCGCGATCCTTCATGGCCCGCATTTTCCGGGCTTCCCAGACCATCTCACTATACAGGCTGAGTTTTTCCACCTGATAGGTATCGGGATTTACCTTGGCCAGTAAATCCACATCCACAAAGCTGTCATTAAGGGGCGTAATCAGCGTATCCGCCGAAATATGGGCCTGACGGGATAAATAGCTGTCACTACCCGGGCAATCAATCAGGATATAATCGTGCTTACCCGAAAGCCCCTCAATCAGGGCGGCGAAATTTTCTTCGTCCTGCTGTTCCATTTCTGCTGTGCTACCCCCTTCGGACCGTTCCAGAATATGCACGTCCGGCATGGTCAGCTTCAGGTTATACTGTTCCGCATAGGCTGCCCGGTTTTCAATATAGCGCGCCAGCGATTTCTGCCGGGCATCAAGGTCAATGATCGCCACCCGAAAGCCCCGTTCCAGCAAGCTGACCACGATATGCATGGCCGAGGTGGATTTACCTGAACCGCCCTTCTCATTGCCAACCACGATGATATGTGTTTTACCGCTCTTACTGCCAGTCATATTTCTTTGGTCCCTTGACGATTTTCATCTACCCTGTATTTCAATGATAGTAATTTCTGGTTTTTTCATTCAGACATCATTATAACCTGACAAGACCATACTGTGCCAGATTAATCTATGAATGGACGAAATGTATAAACGCCGTAATCATACCTTTATCAAAGACACGATTCTGATCTTCTTTGCAACATTGTTTTTTGTCGGCGGGCCTGTTCTGCTGGCAAACTGGCAGGTGAACAAGAGCTTGCAACCCCATTCCCCCATTGAAATGATCCGGAGTATTCAGCTTCGCGACGGGGAATATGCCCTGAAAACGCTCGCGGCCTATGGTTTTGATATAAAACAGATTCGCCGGAATAAAGCCGCCGTGCCGGAAGTATTCTTTACCAATCTGCCCCGGGAATTGCCCCGGATAAAAAACAGCAAAATAAAGAAGGAGCTCTTCTTTTCTGTCCTGCTGCCGCCGGTTCTGAAAGTGAATGAGATCATTCGGGCGGAGCGGAACAAACTCAAAAAAATCATCCTGAAAATTACTCTTGGCTCCAAGGTGTCAGAGCCGGAATATTACTGGCTGACCCAAAAGCTGGTGCAATATAAGGTCAAGGTCCGGGATGTGGGGGATTTTACCAATCGGCTCGGCGATATTCTGGAAAAATTGCTGAACCGAATGAATATCATTCCGCCGGAACTGGCGCTGGCACAAGCGGCACAGGAAAGTGGCTGGGGCACCTCCCGCTTTGCCCAGCAGGGCAATGCCCTCTACGGTCAATGGACATGGGGTAGCGGCTGCGGCATGGTGCCGGCCCAACGTGACGAAGGCAAAACCCACCGGATGAAATGCTTTAAAAGCATCATAGAAGCCGTTAACAGCTATATGTTAAATCTGAATACCCATAACGCCTACCGCGCCCTGCGTACCGCCCGCCGTGCCTTTCGGGATGATCAAGTAATGGATGTTATCCCGCTGGTGGAAACATTGATCAGCTATTCCGAAGAAGGCCCCGCCTATGTGGAAAAAATCAAAAATATCATTCGGGTCAATAGACTGACTGACTTTAGTCAGGCGCGCCTGAGAAGCTAATCATAATGGATATTATATGGCCACTTCATCTGTAAAAATTATTCGGAACAAGAAAGACCTTCGCGCGCAGGTACGGGAATGGCATATGGCGGACCTGAAAGTGGGCATGGTCCCGACTATGGGCGCCCTTCATCACGGCCATTTATCCCTGATCCGGGAAATTCAAAAGCATGTGGACAAGGTTGTGGTCAGCATCTTCGTCAATCCGAAACAATTTGGACCCAACGAGGATTTTGACAAATACCCCCGCTCTGAAACCGCCGACATCAAAAAACTGGATGAGGTCGATACGGACTTGCTCTATGCGCCGGATGTGGGCGAAATATATCCTGAGGGCTTTTTAACCAATGTATCAGTCGCCAAAATTACCGAAGGCCTGTGCGCGGCCAAACGGCCCGGCCATTTTGACGGCGTGACCACCGTTGTGACCAAGCTATTGCTCCAATGTCTGCCCGATGTGGCGCTTTTTGGTGAAAAGGATTTTCAGCAATATACCGTATTGAAACAGCTCGCAAATGATCTGGATATTCCCACAGACGTCATGTGCGGTAAATTGATCCGGGACGATGACGGGCTGGCCACCTCGTCCCGTAATGTGTACCTGAGTCCGGAAGAACGCAAAACCGCACTGGAAATCCCCAAAACACTGAAACAGGCTATTGAGGATATTGAAAGCGGCGCATTATCCATGGAAGAAGCCCTCGCCAAGGGCACCCAGCATTTGCTGGATAGTGGATGCAAAGAAGTTCAATATCTTGAAATTCGCCAGTCCGACAATCTGGACCCCATCACCACAACAATTGCCGAAACCTCACCCATATTGGCCCGGATACTCGTAGCGGCTGTTGTGGGAAAGACGCGCCTGATCGACAATATGCCCATCAAGATATTTTTCTAGAACATTTTTCTAAATCAGGCCCATTTCCCGGAGCTTATCCGACATATGGCGTGGCAGGTTATCTGTTCTCTGCCCATCCAGAATATCGCGCGGCGCGTCTGTTGGCTCAAGATAGCGCCATCCCTGATGAGGCCGGCGGGGCTGGCTTTCCGTGCGGACTAGTGTGGTATCCATGATGATCTTGCATTTAATCCCGGTGTCCGTTTCCAGCTTTTCCAGCCCAATTATAGACTGGCGCACCTGTACGAACCCCTTGATCACCCAATATATGGAGCCGCCGTCCAGAACGTCATCAGCCCGTTTAGGGCAAAAACGAGTGATATGATAATTATAGGGCGTCCCGTCCGGCAACAGATTTTGCCGCCCCTTACGCACCTCTATCAAGTGATCAACACTGTCAATGCCAACACATAATTTAAGAATATGAACCGTCATTTTACATAAACGCCAGTGACGCCAGACCGAGGAAAGCGAAAAAGCCGACCACGTCGGTGATGGTGGTTACAAAAATGCTGCTGGCCAGTGCCGGGTCAATATCCATTTTTTCAAGCCCCACCGGGATCAGGATACCTGCCAAACCTGCCATGATCATATTGATGATCATCGCCGTCGCGATCACACCACCCAAAAGCATATTACCGAAATAGGCATAGGATAATACCCCGATAATGATGGCCATAACCGTCCCATTCAGGACCGCAATAGCAAATTCCTTGCCGATTACCCGCCGCACATTGGACGAGGTAAGATCCTTGGTGGCCAGAGAACGCACCGTCACCGTCATGGTCTGTGTCCCCGCATTGCCGCCCATGCTGGCCACGATGGGCATAAGAACCGCCAGGGCCACCATCTGTTCAATGCTACCATCAAACATAGCAATAACCATGGAGGCCAAAATGGCCGTGGCCAGATTTACCAACAGCCAGATAATCCGGTTTTTTGAGGCCTCAAAAACAGATTCCGTAATATCGGTTTCCGTGACCCCAGCCATGCGCAAAATATCTTCCTCGGCTTCCTCGTCAATCACGTCCACCACGTCATCAACCGTAATCATACCCAGCAAGCGGCCATTATCATCCACAACCCCCATGGAGGTCAGGTCATATTGGCGGAATATATGGGCAACTTCTTCCTGATCAAGGCTGGCGGGCACCACTTTCGGGTCCGTATCCATGATCTCGCCCACATGAGTTTGATCCGGTGAGCGGATCAAATGGCTTAGTGAAACCATGCCGATGGGGTGATGAAGCGGATCAACAATGAAAATTTCATAAAATTCCGGCGGCAGTTCCTGTTCCGTGCGCAAGAAATCTATCACCTGCCCCACTGTCCAGGCCCCGGGAACCGTGATGACATTTTTCTGAATCAGGCGGCCCGCGCTATCCTCTGGAAAGGACAGGCCTTCTTCGGCGGCAAGCCTTTCCTCATCGGGCATGGCGGCCATGATGCGCACGCGGTCTTCCGCATCAATATCCTCAAGAATATCGACCGCATCATCACTTTCCAGCTGGCTGATGGCCTCGACAACATCCTTGTCATCCATTTCACGGATGACCTGATCAAGAGCGGTATCTTCCAGTTCTGTCAGGACTTCCGGGTCCAATTCGGCCCCGAAATAAGACGTTAAAGCGGTACGTTTTTCTTCCCGCAACTGTTCAAAGATATTGGCGACATCCGCAGAATGCAGGGGGCCTAACAGAAATTCGAGCTGCTCGATATTATTTTCTGCCAGTGCATGGGAGATTTCCTCAACCAGTTCAGGCGTAACCTCGAACACCTCCTGATGGGGCGAATTCCTGCTGCTATCATTGTCTGTAAGATCACGCGCTTCCATACTACCCATCCTGATTGACGCCTTTGGTTTAAGGTATCGGATTTTTTGTCTGTCAGGTCAACTATTCTTCGCCATATAGTTTTCCATGAGTGTAGCCAGCCGCACCGGCGTTTCCGCCATGGGGAAATGCCCCGCATTATGAATAATGTCAATGGTCGCCTTGGGACACCATTTAAGAATAGTCTGATCCATGGCATCAACGGTAATCGCCTGATCATATTCACCAACCAGAATTAACAACGGCGTCTCATTTCCCTGAACCTCATCCGCGAAATCCGTTTCGGTCCAGGCCAGCATATAATCATGGAAAGCCTGCTCATCGGTGGTTTCCCGTGAACGACGTACCGTATATCTATACCAGCTATCCGACAGGCGGCCACTGGTCAGGAAATTCAGGATGCCCGCGCGATTTTCGTCACTGGTCGTCGCCCCGTGGAACAGGGCCTTGCCATCTTCATCCAAGGGTGAACCACAGGCCGGAACCGGGGTAATGGCCACTGCCGATATAACCCGCCCCTCTGCCATGGCCAGTATTTTCTGCACCGCCATACCGCCCATGGAATGGCCAATGGTATGAAATTTATCCCAATTCAGATAATCCGCAAGCCCGATGGCATCCTGTGCTATCTGTTCTATGCTATGGGGTCCGGCCATGTCTGAGGACTTGCCGTAGCCCCGATAATCCATAAAGGCATAGGTGAATTGCGTCCCATCCAAATAAGGCAGCATGGCGGAATAAGCACTATAATCCCCCCACCAACCGTGAAGAATAATCACCTTTTGCGGTCCTGACCCGACAAGGGTGTGACCTATGACGTTTTTTGTATTCATATTCCGGATCCCGTCTAGTCTATTTCAATATAGTCATTTTGCACCGGTATGATACAGCCCGGGCATTCAGGGACAATATCTTTTTCCATATGGTGGTAGATAATGACCTTTTTACTCTCCGGCAAAGCATCATTCAGCTTTGCCTTTCGGTAAAACCAGGGCGTAATGAACAGGGCGTCAAGCTCCGGCAGGTCTTTCAGAACCACCAGATCCTCAGTATCACCAGTGAAAAACAATTTCCGGCCACTCCAATCCACCAGATAGGAATAATGTTCCGTATTCCCATGGGTGCTTTTTTTGGGCCATATGGTAAGCGGCTCAAAGGTGACCTTCTCTGAAAATGGCAACAGTCTGCTTTGTGGCAAGCCCACCGTCACTTCGGCAGGGCCCAGAATATACCAAGCCTGATTGGCAAATAATACCGGCGCGAAATGGTCATCATGCCGATGGGTGATCAGTGACAATACCGTTCCCGTGGTGCTGGAAAAATCAAATTCATACTTCATATAATTATAGGCCCCGGATTTATAGGGAAAATCCGTCATCAGAAAAGTCTTGCCATCGGTAATACGAAAGGCTTCATTCCCAATGAACTGGGCCTCCAAAGATTGTGAATAAGCGTCACGCCCAAAAAAAGACATCACAAGAAATATAAGAAATATTTTTGTTGGGTTATTGGTTTTAAACATCATTTCTATCCCCTGATATTAATATTTTCCGACAGGATATTTTACATAAAAAAACAAGAATTAACATAATTAATGCATTTTAAGGGCGACAAACAGCATTTCATCCTATTCAAACACCTGTTCGCCGCAAATGATTTTATTTTACCAGACCCTTGCTGTTACCTTGAGGGCAAGAAATCAACAAGCAGGGAATACTATGTTCTATCCCCTGAAAAAACCGTTAAAAACTGCTGTGTAAGTAAAATGAATACCGCCTTATATCTCCAATCCTCCGTAGGGACGGCAAAGGCACGGGCATCTATCAAGACCACACAGCTTGATTATAGATGCCCTGCCTGCTGTCCATATCATCGTAAAGATATGACGAGACAACCGTGGTTACTCAAGAGATAACTTGATTATCCACATAGGACAAAGCTATATTCTCAATATTAACAGATATTTACGCAGGGTAACAATTGGATAGAAAACTCAAAAACCTTATCGAACATAAGGAAAAATTATTCTGGAGCCTTCAGATTCTGGGCTGGATAGCCTATTGCACGGCCCGAACGCTCAATGCCTATGCCCTAGGTGAAAAACCGGAATTTATATATGCCGTTATGATGGGGGTTATCGGCGGTTTCTGGATTACCATTGGTTTGCGCCATATATATCAGTTCCTGCGCCGCTCTGATATGTCACCGCTCATGCTGTTGCTCTCGGTTACGATCTGCATCCTGATAAGCTCCATGCTATTTTCCTTTGTGGAGGTATGGTCCATGAATCAGCTGTATGATCCTGACTGGAATATGCAGGGCCTTGGTTTTCTGTACCGGACCCTGTATGACACCTTTGTTCTTATGGCCTGGTCCGGTCTGTATTTTATCATCAACAATCATTTTCAGCTCCAACAGCAAAAAGAGATGTATCTTGCTGCCGCCGCCCAGGCTCATCAGGCACAGCTCAAGATGCTGCGCTATCAATTGAACCCTCATTTCCTGTTTAATACCCTCAATGCCATCTCCACGTTGGTTTTGGACAAGCAGGCCAAGGAAGCCAACAGCATGCTCACCAAACTGAGTGCCTTCCTGAGGTTTAGCCTGGTCAGCCAGCCTATGCAGAAAACAACGCTTGAGGAAGAAGTATATGCCCTGTCCCTGTATCTGGATATTGAACGGGTCCGTTTTCAGGAACGGCTGAAAATTGTCTTTGATATTTCAGAAGAGGCCGGGTCGGCCCAAATTCCGAATCTGCTGTTGCAGCCCCTTGTGGAAAATTCCATAAAATATGCCATTAACCCACAGATAGAGGGCGGGACGATTACCCTCAAAGCTGAAATCAAAAATAAGAAACTGGTCATTACCCTGTCCGATGACGGGCCGGGTTTTAGCGAAGATAATCCCGGAGAAACTGATCAGAAATCAAGCGGCGTTGGAATCGCAAATACGCGAGAACGATTGGCAAAGCTTTATCCCAAGGAAAGTAGCTTCGACATCACAAGCAAGAAAAACAAAGGGGTCACCATCAGGATTACCCTGCCCTGTGAATATACGTCCGATACGTAAAAAATAAAAAAAATGCCAAATGTGGAGGCAGCAAAATGACAGACAAGAAAATAAAAACATTACTGGTCGATGATGAACCGCTTGCCTTGCGCGGGCTTGAGTTACGCTTAAAGGAATTTGATGATATAGAGATTATTGGCACCTGTGCCAATGGCCGGGAAGCCATTAAAAAAATCCGTGCAGAACGCCCGGCCCTCGTTTTTCTGGATATTCAAATGCCGGGCTTTGACGGCTTTGCCGTGGTCAAGGCACTGGCCAGAGAAGAAATGCCGCTAATTATTTTCGCCACTGCCTTTGACCAATATGCCATCAAAGCTTTTGAAACCCACGCGCTGGATTATCTGTTAAAACCGATTGAGGAAGACCGCCTGTTAGAGGCAATTGCAAAGGTCAGGGAAAGTATTCAGGAACGCATTACCATTGAACAGAATGCCCGGTTGATAAATCTGATCCGCTCACTGGATAATCCCCCCACATTTGAGCTTTCAGAAATCATAAGTGCGCAGGAATTGCCGCTGGAAAATAATTTTGAAACCCACCTGAATATCAAAGACAGGGGCCAAATTACCCGGGTGGATGTATCAACTATTGAATGGATTGATGCCGCCGGAGATTATATGTGCCTTCATGTGGGCGACAAGACCCATATCCTGCGCGAAACCATGAAAAATATGGAAAAAAGGCTGAACCCGGAATTATTTCAACGGGTGCACCGCTCAACTATCATCAATATGTCCAAGGTCGCCGAGCTACAACCGACCAGCGGTGGTAAATACCAGATCACGCTGGAAAGCGGTGCGGAATTACAGGTCAGCCGGAATTACCGCAAAGTGCTGGCCAGATTTCTGTAAATTCTACGCCTTTACATATCCGGCAATTCGCCAATTTTATCCTTGTTGATTTTCTTCAGCTTCATCATGGCCGATTTAAGTTTGTCGCGCTTCTGCGCATCCCCCTTATCTTGGCCAATATTATTTTCCTGAATATTCTTGAGCACTACATCCAGTTCAACGGACAGGGAAATAAACCGTTCCAGCAAAATCCCGGAGGCATTTGAAATGGTCGCAAGATCCTTTGCGGTATCATGCAGGTCTTTCAGAATACCGTCCTTGTCGCTGGTCGTATTTTCTATTTTCTTTTGTTTTTCATCCAGCCTTTTCAGGTTGCTCTCAATGTAATCCCCGAATTTCTTGTGGGTATTTTCAACCTGTGTTGCCAGCTTGGATATTATTTTTTCTGCCCCGGCCTGCGTTGCCTTTTCACTGTTAGCCAAAACCTTCTGCATGTCAGACAAATGTTTCGCTATGGCGGCCGACTGTTTATCCATCTGTTTGGCAAAGTCCGCATTGGCGCCGGTAAATTGCTTCTTCATCTGTTCCGCTGACAGGTTCGCCTCTTTCAGCGCTTTGTTCAGGGCCACAGTATCGGCACCTGTTTTCTTCACCATATTTACGGCAAAATTCTCCAGCGTCTTTGACAGGATATTATCCAGTTTCTTTTCCTGTTCCACCGACAGAGATTTAACCGCCGTAGAAATTTCTTTCAGCGGTTTATGAAGGCTGTCTTTCAGAATAGTTTCAAATTTATCCGTGCTCCCTTCAAGGTGGGTCGTAATACGGGCCAAATCCTGCTGCCAGTTATTTTGGTAAAACAGGCCATTAATCATTCGGGCAAATTCCCCGGCCTTATGAGATAGTCCCAGGCTAACCAAATGGCTCCCCCCTGACAAAATCACGGCGGCTATTAATAAATAGAGCAAAGACACCAGCCCCGGTTGCAGGGCAGCAAGCAAGGTCTGACCGTCCTCTCCTTTTACAATAGAAAATGAAATTAACGAAATTGCCAGACAGACCACCCCTGCCCCAACCATCAGGCGGGCAAAAATAGTGAAAAAGCCTAGCCGCAGGTTATCACTCACCATACTCTCCACATTAAATATGGACTCTGCCGGAACAGCGGCACTTACAGGGGCAATGACAATTTTTTCAATCTTGGCGCGGGGGCCTGTCAAACGCAGTTTTTTCAGGTTCTCCGGTTTTACTTCTTCTTCCGGTCCCTGAATGAGATAAGGCCCATAGGCCTCAGCGAGTCTTTCAATAAAGCCCAGACCCTTTAATTTTCCCAGAAAAGTTTTTTTGTCTGTTCGCTTGATTCCATTACTGATCAAAGGCAATTCACCAACGATCCCCTTTGCGGAATTGATATGATACCAGACATAGGCAACCGGAAAGATAAGATACAACAGGAAGAATGACAGGCCAAACAGGCTGACATATCCGGCTAATACCACAAGGTCGTTATTCTGCATCAGGCGCGTAAATTCGCGGGGCAGTCTTTCCGAAAGCAGAAATTCCAGCACCCCGATCAATGACGGTGCAAAAATATAGGCTATGACGGCGGCCGTCAGTCCTAAAATAAAGAATGTTAAATTTCTCGACACAAGCAATACCCTCCTGTTTTATTTTCCCTGTTCCCGGGAAAACAGCTTATTGCCATATTTCTTTGAAAAATATGTAAATTTCTACTATTTTAACAAAATAAAGTTAATATGCCACTTTATGGTCGCACAAAAACAAAAGAAAAAAATGACAAAGTCAGTAATAGACAAAAAAACGGCTGATGTACCACATATTTTTCATGTTATTCCGTCTTTTGCCCATGGTGGCGTCCCCATTCGCATTTCTTACCTGATGAATCATTTCGGGCCTTTGGCGCGTCATTCCCTATTGTCAACGGACGGTATTTACACCTGCGAATCGCGTTTGAAGAAGAATGTCATCTATGAGATCCCGGATATTGGAGGGGCCGCTGAGGGCAATATGCTCAAACGTCTATGGCATTACCGTAAAATTCTCCGCGAAATGCAGCCGGATTTACTGCTGACCTATAACTGGGGGTCAACGGAATGGGCCATGGCCAACAGCGTCAACCCCATCTGTCGCCATTTCCATCTGGAAAGCGGTTTTGGGCCGGAAGAGGCCAATGGGACTATCGGTCGCCGAAACTGGTTCCGCCGCCTTGCCCTGCGTAATATTGAGGGCATTGTAGTGCCCTCCAACACTTTGGTCAGAATATGTGCTTCGGACTGGAAAATTCCAGATCACAAGATCCTCTATACCCCGAACGGTGTGGATTGTGACCTTTATGCCTCCCCCCCGCAGGAAGGCATCATTCCCCATTTTACCAAACAAGCAGGCGAAATTACCATTGGCACCATGACGCCGTTACGTCCGGAAAAGAATCTGCCGCGCCTGATTACCGCCTTTAATCATCTTGTTCAGGCACACCCTGACCAAAAGACCAGCCTGATCATTATGGGCGAAGGCAATGAACGGTCAAAACTGGAACAGATGATCACAGGTTATGGCTTGCAGGACAGGATATATCTTGCCGGCCATATTGATAATCCGGCCATGGCTCTGGGTCATCTGGATATTTATGCGCTGTCGTCTGACACGGAACAGATGCCCAATTCCGTCAATCAGGCCATGGCCGCAGGCTTGCCCGTTGTCGGGCTGGACGTGGGCGATGTGAAATTCATTGTCTCCACCGCAAACAAACCTTTCATCACAGCAGCCGGAGATGATCAGGCCTTTGCCGCAGCGCTCACAGAATTGACCGCAAATGAACCGCTCAGGCAGGAAATCGGTGGTAACAATAAACGACATGTCAGGAAGACTTATGATCAGAGCCGCATGTTTGCGGCCTATGCCAAAATCTGGGGCGTTATGGCTTCTTAACTATTCTGTCAAAAACAGCCGGATAATTGGCAATGGAATTTTTCCAGTTCCGAACATCCTCAACATATTTGCGCCCGCCTGCGATCATTTCAGGCCAGCTTTCGCGCTTGTTGAGCAGCTCAATGATAGTCCGGGCCAGCGCAAGAGAATTATCCGGCTTGAACAACACCCCGGTTTTACCATCTTCAATCAGCTCATTATGTCCGCCAATATCTGATGCCGCCACTAGCTTATGCTGGGCCATGGCCTCAAGCGGTTTAAGCGGTGTCACCAGATCCGTCAGGCGCATTTTCTTGCGTGGGTAGACAAAAATATCCACCTGATTGTAATAATCCTGTACCTTGTCATGGGGCACCCGTCCGGTAAACATGACATGGTCCTCTATACCGAATAATTTGGCCTGTTCTTTCAACTCCTCGTCCACCGGGCCGCCGCCCACCAGCAGGAGCTTTACATCCGGCACCTGCCTGATAATGACCGGCAGACTTTCCAGCAGAATTTCCAGCCCCTCATAATCATAGAATGACCCGATAAAGCCAAGCGTTGTCTTGCCGTCCAGACCCAATTTTGTTCTGAGTTTCGGATCGGGCTTTTCCGGGCCGGAAAATTTTGATATATCCACCGCATTGGGGATCAGAGTTATTTTTTCCGCCGAAATACCCCGTGAAATCAAATCCTGTTTCAGGCCGTCACAAATTACCGTTACCGCATCTGCCGCACGCGCCACTTTGGTCTCCATGGCCTTGGACAGGCGGTAACGTAAATCACCTTCCTTGCTGGTACCAAGGCTAACAGCCGCATCTTCCCAGAAAGCGCGAATTTCATAGAGAACCGGGATATTAAATTCTTTGCCCACGGCCACAGCCGCCATACCGTTCAGCATGGGCGAATGGGCCTGAATAACATCCACTTTCTCAGTCTTTAAAATTTGCCGAAGCCGCTTTTTCAGGCTTCTGACCACCTCATACTGACCAATCACCGGGAGCTTGGCCAGCAGCCTGTTATAATTCGTTGTCCGGTAAAATTTCAAGCCCTCCACCACATCCTCTGGCCCCTCAGGATTCAGATGCTTGATACCAGTCACATGCAGAGTTTCGATGCCCAACGCCCTTTGCTCCCGCAAAATCTGATAACTGCGAAAGGTATAGCCGCTATGGAGCGGGATCGAATGGTCAAATACATGCAATATGCGCATTAAATCTACTACCCTTTAGCAATAGTGAGGCATCTTTCGATGGCCTCATTAAACAAAGACATGGCCCGGGGCCAGTTATGATGAGTTGTTACCCGCTCACGTCCGGCCTTTGCCAATCGGTCACGTTCCCCCTCATCATCGAATAATCTTGATATATGGGCCACATATTCATCGGGCGTTGTGGCCGCAAGGATATGTTCCCCCACCACCGCATCAACCCCCCGCGCCGCCGTGCGGCTGCTGATGACCGGCACGCCCATGGCCATGCCCTCCAGAATCTTATTCTGGGTTCCCCGGGCAATCTCAAGGGGCGTTACCATTACCGCAGAATTGCGCACGTAAGTACGAATATCATCCACTGTGCCCGTAACCGTCACCCCCGGCATGTCATTTAGAGCCATGATATTGGACGGGGGACAGGCTCCGATAACCGTGAAGGTAACATCGGGGTATTTCGCCTGTAATTGAGGAAAAATCTGCTCACAGAAGGACAGGACACATTCTTCATTGGGGAAATAATCCATTCGCCCGACAAAGCTGATGCTGTGACGTGGATAATCGCCCTCTCCCGGCGTGAAAAAATCAAAATCAACCCCGTTGGGAAAAAAGGCGCTGGCCACACCGGTGCCATAACCGTCCAAGGTATCAACCTCAAAATCAGTGGCACAGCTACACAGGTCAAATTGATGACAGATCTTCTTTTCTTCCCGTTCCAGCTTGCCGCCCTCCAAACGATAGCCCATGCTGATAGGCCATTTTTTGAAGGCGGAATAGGCCAGCCATTTCTGGCTATCCATATCACAAAAATCCAGAAATTTTGGAATATCCGTCACATGGGACACATATTGCGCCGCCGTGGAACTGAAAACCACAATCAGATCAAAATTCTTTTCCGACAGTAGGCGGTTAACCTCTTTTTGTAATTTTGACGAATAGAAGAATCCCATGGACGATGGTTCAGATGTGAGCAGGCGAAGCCCCATGCGCACCGCCTGAACCGGGTTCCTGACCTCGCAAATGACGTAATCATCACAATAGTCCCGAATACCCTGACAATCCGCCGCCTCCTCTGCCGTACGGGCAAGTGAGGCAACGGTTACTTTATGCCCCGCCTCATGAAGATGCTTGACCATATTAAATGATCTGATCTTGTCCCCGCGTGTGGGTGGATAAGGAAAACGATGGCTCAGAAAAAGAATTTCCAAAAAACTTACTCACATAACAATTTATTTTGATAATTCTCTCATCAGCTTGCGCGCTTTGTCTATCTCAGAGAATACTTCACCGCTTGAAATGACGGTTTCAAGCTCCTTACGCGCTGTCGTCTTTTTGCCCGCATTATTGAGAGCCACCGCCAGATGGTAACGAATTTCCACCATTTTTGGTGCTTTCGCCACGGCTTTTTGTAACAACGCCAATCCCTTTTCATTCTGCCCCTGCTCCACCAGTATCCAGGCATATGTATCAATGAACGGCGCCGCATCCGGGAATAAGTTATAGGACTTTTCCGCAGTCAGCAGAGCTTTCTTATCCTGCCCGGTCTGACTATAGAGCCAGGCGATATTATTCAGGGCAATCGGATTTTTGGCACTCATGCTCAAAATAATTTCATACTGATTTATAGATTTATCATAGACTTTTTCCTGAAGATAATGACCAGCCAATATATGACGTACCGCAAGGTCATCTTTTTTCTTCAACAGCCACGACTGCATTA
Source organism: Alphaproteobacteria bacterium (assembly GCA_013152755.1). Taxonomy (GTDB): domain Bacteria; phylum Pseudomonadota; class Alphaproteobacteria; order Sphingomonadales; family Emcibacteraceae; genus Paremcibacter. The sequence continues at coordinate 14,090 of JAADFR010000057.1, read as the reverse complement.
TAGCTACCGCCTTATCAGCTTGTTCCATATTAATATAGGCTCGAGTCAGATCAACCGTAAACGGACTACCTTCCGCACCCAGATCAGATGCCCGCAAGAAACTTTCCAGTGACTTGGCATATTTCTTTTGCAGACCGAGCAAGCGTCCCTCCAATACATATGGAGCGGGGCTTTTTTCATCTATTTTCTTTAATTGATCAAGATAAGCCTGAGCCTCGGTATAATTTTTCTGACTTGATTCCAATCCTGCAAGGTCCATCAATATTGGTGCTTTCTTGTCAGTCATTGACAGGGCTTTGGTAAAGCTTTTTTTAGCCGCCATCGGATCGCCTGCTCTCAATTGCGCCCGGCCCAATATTTGAAATGCCCCGGCATTATCACCAAGCAGCGCCGCCATCCGTTCAAAATTTACCACGGCAGAGGCCACATCCTTGCGCATTAGATCAATATTCCCGTTCGCCTCATAACCCGCCGCTAGATCGGGAAAGTCAGAAACCAACTGCTGTACAACAGATTTAGCCCGGTCAAGTTTCTTTTGGCTCAGGAAGAACTCAGAAAATTTTATCCGGCTTCGTATATTATTCGGCGCAGCTGTGATAGCCCGCTGATAATATTCCTCAGTCTTGGCAAAATCTTTCTTACTTCTGTAATAGCCAGCCAATGCCATAAGCGCACCTTCATGATTTTCATCCGCTTTAAGAATATCCTGATAGATTTTAACTGCCTGCTCAACATTACCGACCTGTGCTTCAAGCTTAGCCAGATTCATTGAGGCGGAATGATAATTAGGAGAAACTTTCAAGGCCTTTTCAAATTGTGCCCTGGCTTCCTGCATTTTCCCCATTTCCTTATAGGCAACACCCTTCAGGTTATAGCCGATAGGATTTACCGCAGATTGTTTAAGCAGCCTGTCCGCATTGACAATAGCCTCATCATACTTCTTTTCCCGTAAAGAAATCAGGGTCATAAATACCGCAGCCTGTTTTGAGTTTGGGTCTTTTTCCAGAACCTCCTGCAGATTTGCCTGAGCTGCTTCCGCATCCCCACCGGCCAGCTTGCTTAGGGCCAATTGGGTCTTCAGCTTACTTTCTCCGGGTTTAATATCCACGGCTTTCTGAAAAAAATCAGTCCCTTTTTCGAAATCACCAATCTTCATGTTGGCACTGCCCAACAAGGCATAAACAACGGAGCCTGCCTGTCCCTTTTGTACAATAGGCATCAAAATATTAATGGCCTGTTCCGCTTCATTCTGACGCAAAAGAGAGGCGCCCAACAACCGCCGGGCTACGATATTATCCGGCGTAATCTTGATCAGTTTATCCAGAAAATAAATAGCCTGTGCATAGCTCTGTTTAGAGTAATTCATCACCCCTCTTAATATCAATGCGCCGGGAAAATCATCCAGTGCCGAACCAGAAGCATCAAGATACTCTTCTGCTTTTACCATTTCATTCTTTTGGGCGTAAATAACCGCTGACAAATAATTGGCCAAGGGATGATTGGGCACTATTGTAAATATTGCCTCAAGTTTTTCCAAAGCCTCATCTGAGCGTTTCAAATCAAATAATACGGCGGCGACTTTAAACAATGCCGGAATATTCCGGGGACTATATTCCAATGCCTGCTGAAAATATGGCAAGGATTTTTCCGGACCGGAAGCCGCATTGACCAACTCACCCTTTAGGATAAGGCCTTTGACATTTTTTGGGTTGAGGGAAAGAACTTCATCGACCTTCTGTTCTGCTTTTTCTATATTTTTCTGGAAATAATATATCTGTGCAATGGCAATGGAAATTTTATCATTCTTGCCTTTAACACCTTCACCCTTTTCAAAATATTCAAGGGCCTTGTTCAGATCACCCAATCCCTGATAAGCATTCCCGATAATTAGATATACTTCCCCCTTCACATCATCACTGACATCCTCTTCATGCAATGTATCCAATACCTTTTGAAACTGACGTTGAAGCAGGCGGGCCTTGCTGAGGTTGACAATGACCTTTGATGGTTCCATGCCAAGGTCAATCGCGCGTAAATATTCTTTTTCGGCTGAAAGGGCATTGTTGACCTGAAGGTATAAGTCCGCCAGTGCAATCCTGTTTTCAGGATTTTTAGGGTCGGCAACAACCGCGTTTTTCAACTGAATAATAGCTGCTTTCACATCGCCTTTTTTAAGATAGCTATCCGCATCCCTCTTATAGGCACTACTCTTGTCACTACCGACTGCCGCATATGCAGGAAATGATGTTCCCAAAATCAATGCGATTGATATTATTGCCAGATTGTTCATTTTTCTTCCTTCATGGTAATAACGATATAGGTCATATGTTTATATTATATTGTTTAATCAGGCCATAAAATGTCGGGCGGCTAATACCCAATATTTTAGCAGCCTGACTTACATTGCCGCTGGCCTGTGCCATTGCCATATTTATGGCTTTTATGTCTGCATTTTCCCGCACGGCTTTTAGGTTCAAAACAGCGGCTTCGCCCTCGCCTTGACTTAGTTCCAGATCATCTGCAGTTATCTTTTTTCCGTTGCACATGATAACAGATCTTTTAATCCGATTTTCAAGTTCACGGACATTTCCGGGCCAGTTATAGGACGCAATGGCACTGAGCGCATCCTGCGTAAAGCCTTTAATCTGTTTTTTCAGTTCATCATTAAACTTGGTCAGGAAGGTTTTAGCCAGAAGTATAGAATCGCCTTCACGCTCTGCCAATGAAGGAATATTGATGACAATTTCACTTAACCTGTAATAAAGGTCTTCGCGGAATCTCCCCTCCGTAATATCTTTTTCAATATCCTGATGGGTTGCACAAACCACGCGAACATCCACGGCAATTTCCTGACGCCCACCGATGCGTTCAACCACACGCTCCTGTAGAAATCTAAGAAGTTTTACCTGCAACGAAAATTGAAGGTCGCCAATTTCATCAAGGAACAATGTTCCCCCCTCAGCCAGTTCAATCTTACCTTTGGTTTGTTTTACCGCGCCGGTAAACGCCCCCTTTTCATAGCCGAATAACTCGCTTTCAAGAAGGTTTTCCGGAATGGCCGCACAATTTATGGCAACGAATTTACCGTGGCTTCTGTCACTGAGGTTATGGACGGCCCGGGCCAAAAGTTCTTTACCGGTGCCGCTAGCCCCCAGCAACAAAACCGTCACATTCGCCGGGGCGACACGCTCTACCATGTCGCAAACCTTATACATATCCTGGCTGCCGGTAATCAGTCCCTGAAAGCCAGAAGCCTTGTTATTTTGGGACAGACGCAGGTTTTCTTCTTCCAGATCATATAGCCTGAATGCCCGCTCTACAATCAGTCCAAGCTGATCCGGATCAACCGGTTTCTGATAAAAATCATAGGCCCCCATGGCAATGGCTTTCAAAGCACTTTCATGTGTGCCATGACCACTGGCCACAATGATTTTTGTATTGGGGGCGATTTTAAGAATTTCTTCCAATGTGGCGAAACCTTCCGAAGTGCCATCAGGGTCAGGCGGCAACCCAAGGTCAAGGGTCACAACCGCCGGCTTTTCTTTTTTAAAAAACGCAATGGCTTCTTCCCGCGTCCCGGCAATGGTGGTATTATAATTTTCGAAATTCCATTTATATTGCCGCTGAAGGCCCGGGTCATCCTCAACCACGAGCAAGCTTCTTATTTTTTTTGTCATATTATTTTTCCCCTGCGCCTAAGCTCTCATTATCGTCACTCACCAAACGCAAGTACACTTTCATAACCGTTCCAACATTTTTTTCACTCTTTACCACCAATCGGCCCCCCAGACGTTTTATCATTTCCCGGCTTTCATAGGCCCCAATGCCATATCCGTTCTCTTTGGTAGATCTAAAGGGCCTGAACAGCTCATTATGAATGAAATCCTGTTCCATCCCATGACCATTGTCGCTCACTTTAATAAGAGCAAACGCCCCTTTACGAGACAGGTCAAGTTTAATATCAATATCATCCTCGACACAAGCCTCACGGGCATTCTCGATAAGATGCATAAAAATTGTCTTAAGGCTTTCCGCATCCGCATAAACATCAATACCATCCCCCTTGCCCTCATACGTAATATTCAAACCGCCATGATGGTAATCCCGTACTATTTCCTTCATCATCTTGCCGATATTGAGGCTGTCATCCACCTTCTCCAGAGAGGGTTCCTGCACAACCGTAATTCGGGAAAGCAGGTTATTCATTTTAGCCACAGAATCCTGAATCGTTAATATCATGTCCTTTTGAAATTCCGGATTATCGGCATATTTCTCCGCATTCTTCACAATGAGTGACAACTGGCTGGTTAAATTTTTAATATCATGAACGACAAAAGCAAATTTTCGATTAAAAGAATCAAATTCACGGGATTCTGCAAGAGCCATTTCTGCAATTTGCTCCGCCAGATAGCTGGCCGTTTGCCGCCCTATGGTTTTCAACAAGTCCCGGCTTTCCCAATTCAGGCTACTCTTCACACGCGGTTGAAGCAAAACGACAAAACCCACAAGCTTTCCCAAATGAATTAATGGTAGAACAAGCCAGAATTTGGCATTGCCCAGCAACCATTCCGGTGTCAGCAAATCCTTATGCTTTGATCTACCCCCATCTCTTTCCTTGTTCAGATCAACAATCCATTCTTCCCGCTCAAGAAAGCTGATGAATTGATCCTCGGACAAGAGCTCATTTTCCGCATCAAACTGAAAGTTCCATTTGGCCGCCAACTGGTAAATATCTGGTTGCTCACACAACCACAAAGCCCCCCCGGAACTGTCCATCACATCCGCAAGCGCCTTGATAACACGTTCCCTGAGGTCATAATGCTCCCCCGTTGCGGATATGGTGCTGATAAATTTAAGCCATTCTTCACGATAATCATAACGATACTGAAAAAAATGTTTTGTCAAAAGCACTTGGGTGAGGGCTCTGAACTTTCCGGAGGATATGAGAATCACCAACCCCAGCAAAGCCGCAAGAATGAAGGTAATCTGTAGTATATTTCCCCATTTTCCGCCGTAATTCTGCAAGAAATATCCCGCCGCCGACATACCAATTAAATAAGCACCTGTACCAATCAGAGTGATGGTATGAAAAGCCATCTTCCGGGATACTTTAATGTTTAACTTCCATGTGGGGTTTCTGGCAACCGCAATGGCCAGAATAGGCACAATAAGGAAATTCACCATACCGCGTGCTTCAAACAGTTTCTGCCCGATCGCGGTGAATAAAATTCTATCCGCATACAAAAGAAAATCATATATATACAGGCCAGCTACCGCGAGCAATAAAAGCTTAATCCCCCATCGCCCCTCCTCTGCGGAATTGCGATAGAGATTCTCAACCAGCAAAAAGATGATGATACAGATGATAAGGTTGCGATATACGTTAAAGCCGCCAGTAATCTGAAGGCTTGTATATCCAAGAAGATAGCTGGTTTGCATCAGACTGATAAGTAAAATTGCCCCCAGGAAAACAAAAAGGGCTAATTTCAGATTATAGGCATGTTTCTCATTTCCCTGCATTGTCCATATCCGGGACAGCAAAACCGTAAAGAAGGCAATCCATGTTGCCCCGCGCAGGACTTCCAGAAAAGGCAAAAAATATATTATTGGGCGAAAGCCGGAAAAAGCCGCCGCCGTAGCAACCAGCCAAATAGCACTGATTATAACGGCCCCGGTCAGCCACAGGTTCTCGTGACGGTTCTGTCCCTTGAAAACAAGGAAAATCGCCAATACCGCATAGGATAACCCAGCCAGCCCAAAGGTTAAAAAACCTATATTACCTAATCCAATTTCCATTAAATCCGCCTTACCTCACGCCATCCGGCCACAACACAACACGAACTGTTTGTATCAGTATAAGGAAATCCAGAAATAAAGAGTAATTTTTTATGTAATAAAGGTCATATTCCAGTTTGCGTTTAGTATCCTCCTCTGATGCACCGTAGGGATAGTTCAACTGAGCCCAGCCTGTAATGCCCGGCTTTACCCGATGTCGTTCGCTATATAGGTGGATTTTTTCTTCCAGCTGTCCAACAAAAAACGGGCGTTCCGGCCTGGGCCCGACAAAACTCATGCTGCCAATTAACACATTGAAAATCTGCGGTATTTCATCAACTCTGGAGGCCCGGATTATCCGCCCGACCCCAGTTACCCGGACATCATTTTTAGCCGCCCATTTGGGTACGCCGTCCGCCTCCGCGTCGACAGTCATGCTGCGGAATTTTAATACATAAAAGCATTTTCCATTCAACCCAACCCTTTCCTGTCGGTAAAAAACAGGACCCTGGCTGGTTATTTTCACCAGAATAGCGGTAATAATTAAAATTGGCATACTCAGAATTAACAGCAAAAGACTTGCCGTCACATCAAAGATACGCTTCAGAACAAGATCAAGATTACCACCGCCGCCAAAGCCATCCGAAAATACAATCCAGCTTGGGTTTACATTTTTCAAGCTGACCGTGCCGGACTGCCGCTCGATAAATGTCGTCGCCTCAATGATGTGGCACCCTTTCATTTTACAATCCAGGAGTTCATCAATGGGCAACGCACCGCGCCTTTCTTCAATGGCGACCACTATTTCCTGCACCGCTTGCTGATCCACATATTCTCTTAAGGAATGCCCTGCCTGATAGTCCTTTGCATCTTCAATGACATTTTCAGCAGCATTTACCCGCAAAAAATCCACGAACTCCACTTCGTTGGATGCGATGGCGCCACAATTATACACCATTTTGGCTCTTTCACCCGCCCCCAACACCAGAACCCTTCTTTTCAACCCCTTTAAATCGACAACATGCATATAGATATAACGGCTGAGCAATATACCAACAAAAGAGAATAACAAACCAATAATAATCACACTACGCCATAACTCAATGTCTGGTAACATATAAAGTACAACGGAAAGAAAAATGAACGACAATCCGAGACTTGTAACCAGACGGATAACCGTAACACGCATATCCCTTCCGGCCTCAAGCTGATATAATCCCGTTGCCAGCAGGACCACATAAACCACGAAGGCAAAAGAAAAAATTTCAACAGCATACTGTGAAAAAACAGGCCTTTCAAAACCAACCTGATAATTACGCAAATTCAGGGCTGCCCATATAGCGGCCATAAGAATAAGGCTTTCCAGCACCCCCAATATAAACAGGGACCTTGGAACGTAATGTTTAAATATTCTTATCATTTCTTATATGCGCCTAAATATATTCCCGACATGCCTTAACCGTGGGCTAATGAAAGATAACCTCTTGCAGACATACAATAGTAGAAAGTTATGAATAAAGCATTTCTAAAACCTTAGTAAGTCCTTAACAAGCAAGAAAAATCCCATTCTGGGACAAGCCGTTTTAACAGAATTGCCCTGAAATCTATCAACAGTTCAAAACAAGACACTTGTAAAAGCCTTATAAGCTTCTACATTACCCAATGAAATAACAATATCCGAAAAGCGGAAACCATAGTGGAATATCTTTTAGTTATTGGCGGTCTTATCCTTCTGGTCATTGCAGGCGATAAATTAGTCGAGGGATCGGTAATCATTGCAGAGCGCCTGAACGTCAGCAAGCTGGTTATTGGTATAACCGTTGTGTCATTCGGGACCTCTGCGCCGGAACTGGTGGTTGGTATTGATGCCGCCCTGTCCGGCGCCCCGGAAATTGCGTTGGGCAATGTGGTGGGTAGTAACATTGCCAATATTCTCTTGGTTCTGGGCATTCCGGCCCTCATTTACCCCTTCGTTTGTAATGATAAGGAAATAAGGCACAGTCTTTTTTATATGATGCTGGCCACCGTTCTGTTTATCGTGCTGGCCTTCTATGGCCCTCTTCACGTATGGCAGGGGTTGCTCTTGATCACACTGCTAATATTGTTTTTATTTTATGCCGTAAAACGTGCCAGAAATAATGCAAAAATACGAAAGCATGAAGCTGCCTTTGCCGAGCGGGTTCTGGAAGATGCAGGGCCATTACAGGACAGGAAACCACCTATTGTAAAAGCTGTAATAGCAACTATCCTTGGCCTTGCGGGCCTTGTTATAGGTGCCCATTTTCTTGTGGACGGCGCAATCATCATTGCCCGCACCTTTGGCATACCTGAGGCCGTAATCGGACTGACCATTGTTGCCATTGGAACATCCCTACCGGAACTGGTGACCTCCCTCATAGCGGCACGCAACAACCACGGTGATGTCGCCATAGGTAATATCATCGGCAGCAACCTGTTTAATATTCTAGCCATCATGGGGGTGACGTCCCTGATCGCACCCGTTACCATTCCGGATGAGTTCTTCCACGTTGATTTTCCCATTTTACTGGTAACCTCACTCATGCTCATCCCCCTTGCCACAGGAAAAATCAAGATCAACCGGTTTACCGGTTTTGTTTTTTCCACCATGTATATTCTATACCTTCTGTATCTGGCAGAACAAGCGAACCTGATCGGTTAATTTAATTGCCATGTTGGCTCATTCATACTAATTAGAGGCATCGTCTCTTAAAAGAACGGATTTAAGCCTATGAAAACAAGTAACCTGTCGCCCATAAAGTTTGCCGATGCGGCCCGGTCCGTACGGCATGTCTTTATCCGTGATCTTGTTCTGGAAAGCTATATCGGGGTTTACAACCACGAAAAAAATACCGCTCAGAAAATTCGGGTAAATGTGGATCTGTCGGTTATGGAAGACAGCCGGAATCTGAATGATGATATTGATAATGTGGTCTGCTACGAAAAAATAGCCAATGCCATTAAAACCATCGTCAATTCCGGCCATGTCCATCTGGTGGAAACACTAGCTGAAAATATCGCTGAAATGAACCTTCAAGACCCAAGGGTTTCCTGTGTCAGAGTTAGAGTAGAAAAGCTCGAAGCCATCGAGAATACAACCAGTGTTGGTATTGAAATAGAACGGTATCGCAAATAATGCATTCCAGAGGCCTTCGTGACCAATATCAAAAATAAACCTTGAATCATCAGTATTTAGCCTTTCATAACCCATCACTTGTACACATAAGTTTTTATCTGATTTTTAGGGTTTTCCCGACCATTGCACTGCAACATTGAATTCTTTTTGAAAGCTTGTTGACTTTATTTTTTACTATATAAATCAATTAGTTATATAATATGCCTATTTTTTAGGCAAAAGGCTGAAACCCCAATGTTCCTGCCCTTTAACATTACTGTCACAAAAGTTCTTCACCGACTTATCCACAGGATTCGTGGATAGTTTTTTTTCTAACCCCCTACATCTTCTTTAGCCCTTGGTTTCCAAGGCTTTAAGAATTTGTTAACCATATTTCATCTTTACATTAGGGTTCTCTAAATTGAAAATTTAGCAAAATTTATCATTGTGAATGATACTATTTTTAAGCATGATGCGCCTAATCATTTTAACCGCCGGGAAAAACATGACTGAAGGCGTCAACATCATCAAAAAATACGTCAAAAACCTACCGGGGAAACCGGGGGTTTATCGTATGATGGATGCGCAAGAAAATGTCCTCTATGTGGGTAAGGCTAAGAGCCTGAAAAACCGGGTCACAAACTATACCAATATTACGAACCAGCCCTATCGCATCGCCCGTATGGTCAGCGAAACACGCACCATGGAGTTTGTCACCACCCACACGGAAGTCGAAGCCCTGCTCCTTGAAGCCAATATGATAAAGCGGCTGAAACCACGCTATAATATCCTGCTCAGGGATGACAAATCTTTTCCCTATATCCTGATTGATACCACCCATCCGGCGCCGCAAGTTAAAAAGCATAGGGGTGCCAAAAACCGGGACGGCTATTATTTTGGCCCATTTGCCTCAGTCCGGGCGGTCAACCACAGCCTCCATATTCTACAAAAGGCCTTTTTGCTGCGTACCTGCACCGACAGCGTCTATAATGCCCGCACCCGCCCCTGCCTGTTGTATCAAATCAAACGCTGTGCCGGGCCATGTGTTGAGAAGGTTTCACTAAGAGATTACAAAAAACTGGTTCAGTCCGCCCATGATTTCCTGACCGGAAAAAGTCAGGCCATAAAGGATGACTTAACCGAAAGGATGGAACAGGCCAGCACCGATACTGAATATGAAATGGCCGCCATTTACCGGGATCGCCTGAAAGCTCTAGCCGCCGTACAATCTAGGCAGGATACAGCGCAAGGCCATGTGGAAGAAGCGGATATAATTGCCGGGTTCCAGCAAGGCGGCCAAAGCTGCATACAGGTATTTTTCTTTCGCGCCGGACAAAATTGGGGCAATAAGGCCTATTTCCCGCGCCATCACAAGGATCAGAATCTGGATGATATTCTGCCCGCTTTCCTGTCCCAGTTTTATGACAACAAACCCCCGCCCCGGGCATTATTGGTCAGCCATAAAATCACCCAGTCCGCCCTGCTGGAAGAGGCCCTGACAATCAAGGCCGGCCATAAGGTCACCATCACCTGCCCCGTGCGCGGTGATAAACGTAATCTTGTCCTCATGGCCGAGAAAAATGCCCGCGAGGCATTGGAACGGCGCCTCGCGGAAAAATCATCCCAAAAGAAACTTCTGAACAGTATTGCCGAGCAATTCAAGCTGGACGGGCCGCCGGAACGGATTGAAATCTATGACAACAGTCATATTTCCGGCACAAACGCCATCGGGGCCATGGTGGTATCGGGGCCGGACGGCTTTGACAAGGGCAGCTACCGCAAGTTCAACATCAAATCACCCGATATCACCCCCGGCGATGATTTCGGTATGATGCGCGAAGTGATGACCCGCCGCTTTACCCGTCAGATAAAGGAAGACCCGGACCGCACAAGTGCCACCTGGCCGGACTTGCTCATCATCGATGGCGGCAAGGGGCAACTCTCCGCCGTGATGAAAATTCTGGAGGATCTGGGGCTTTCGGATATTGCGGTGGTTTCCATCGCCAAGGGGCCGGACCGCAATGCGGGTCGAGAGGATTTCTATCTGCCGGGACAAAAACCTTTCAAACTGCCGCCCAATGATCCGGCGCTTTATTTCCTGCAAAGGCTACGCGATGAGGCCCATCGCTTTGCTATCAGCAGCCATCGGCAACAGCGGGCCAAAAAGATGCATAAATCCATTCTGGACGGTCTGCCCGGCATTGGCCCCTCCCGCAAAAAAGCCCTGCTCCATCATTTCGGCTCGGCCAAAGCCGTGGAAGCCGCCGGATTGCAGGACTTGGAAGCCGTCAATGGTATCAGCCGCGTGCTGGCCAAAAACATCTATGATTATTTTCATGAGAACACTGCCTAATTGACTATTGGCAGGGCAGTCAGTTTGGCCTATAACTATCGCGGAAACATGCCAACGGGCCAGATGTAATGTATAACCTTGCCAATCTATTAACCTTTTCACGTATCCTGATGATCCCCCTGATCGTCGGCTCCTTCTATCTGGATGGGGACAAGGCGAACTGGATTGGTTTTACCATCTTTTCCCTCGCCGGGATTACCGATTTTCTTGATGGTTATGTCGCCCGCAGATACAACATGACCTCTGCGCTGGGCAAATTCATGGACCCCATCGCCGACAAGCTGCTCATCGCTGCCGCCCTGCTGATGATGGTGGCTTTTCAAAGGATTGAGGGGCTGGCCGTCATCGCGGCGGTGGTCATCCTGTGCCGGGAATTTGTGGTATCGGGACTGCGGGAATTTCTGGCGGACTTAAAGGTCAGCGTCCCGGTGTCTTACCTTGCCAAATGGAAAACCACATTGCAAATTTTTGCCCTGGGTTTTTTGCTGGTGGGCGATGCCGCGCCGGATGCGATAGATGCCGTCCTGATTGGCAATATATGTCTCTGGGTTGCGGCCATACTCACCCTTTATACCGGCTATGATTACCTGAAATCCGGCCTGCGCCATATGATGGAGTGACGATTATGGAACTGCTTTACTTCGCCCAGCTTCGCGAGACAATTGGCCATGGGGCAGAGACTCTGTCCCTGCCGGAAAATATTGCTGACGTGGCCGGTTTGATCGCCCACTTGCGGGAAAAAGGCGATGCTTACCGGGCGGCATTTGACGACAAGGCCCTGATCCGGGTGGCGGTCAATCAAACCCATGTGAGTTTTGACCATCCCCTGACGGACCGTGACGAGGTTGCTTTCTTTCCTCCCATGACAGGCGGGTGAGCCATGAAAGTCCGGGTTCAGTCACAGGATTTTGATATTACCGCCGAGATCAACGACCTCCGCAGTGGCCGTACAGACATTGGGGCTATTGTCACCTTTACCGGGCTGGTGCGGGATTTTCACGGGGATCATATTGTCCGCAAGATGACCCTTGAGCATTTCCCCGGCATGGCTGAAAAACAACTGCGTGAGATATGCCAGACCGCCGAGGGCCGCTGGCCCCTTCAGGGGATCACCGTCATCCATCGCCATGGCCCCCTGAAACCCGGTGATCAGATCGTTCTGGTCATCGCCCTGTCCGCCCACCGCGAAGCCGCCTTTGAGGCCGCCGAATTTATCATGGACTGGCTGAAAACGGACGCGCCCTTCTGGAAAAAAGAAGAAACGGAACAGGGTGCCGAGTGGGTTGCCGCCAAAGAATCCGACAGCCAAAAGTGTAAAAAATGGCAAGAATAAAGCCCTAAACTGTCAGGATTCTTTACAGTATTTAGCATGTAAATGTTGCCGCCTTCCCCTAACCCTATGTTACATTAGGTACATCTAACTTTGGTATGCATATTGCATATTAAACATCACTAAATTTAAAAAAAGGATGTAAAAATGAAAAATATAGGTATTAAAGCTGGTTTAGCAACCATTTCACTATTGGGTTTTGTCTCATTGGCCGCTGCTGGCTCTCCGAATTCAACCGCTGTTCCAGAACCCGGCACATTCGGCATGTTTGCTGCCGGCGCCGCCGTAGCTATCATTCTGGCCAGAATTATTAAAAAGAAATAATATTTTTAGTGCTTTCAAAAGGCATAATGGATGAGTTTTCTGGAATCTTATGAGCCTTATATATATAATGGCCTATATTTTTCCATGCTCGCCATTATGCCTTTACTGGAAATACTCCTGCCGCTGCGCACCAACAAATACCCAATCGGGATGCGTTGGCTAAGCAACTTCCTGCTTGGCATAAGCTATAGCATCATCGAAAGATTTATCCTGCCAATCACCGGAATTGCCCTTGCCATTTATGTGCATAACCAAGGTTGGGGGCTGTTCAATATTGTGGCGGTGCCAGGCAGTATCGCCGTGGTTCTGTCCATCCTGATTTATGATTTCAGCAAATATGCCCTGCATCTGCTGTATCATCATGTGCCTTTGTTCTGGGCCTTTCATAAAATACATCATTCCGATCCGGATTATGATTTCACCACCAGTTTCAGATTTCACCCGTTGGAGCCATTTATCGGCGCTCTGGCCGCTTTTGCCTTAATTTTCTTGCTGGGGGTGCCGGTTATCGCGATTATTATTTATCAGTTTCTCCTGATTTGCGTAAATTTCTTTGTCCATACCAATGTCAAACTGCCTAAAAGTCTGGAAAAATTCCTGCGGCTATTTTTCGTCACCCCGGATATGCACCGGATACATCATTCCGCTTATGAGCCACATACCAACAGCAATTACAGCATCGTCTTTCCCTATTGGGATTATCTGGGCCGCAGCTATACGCCCGTGGACGCCGTGGATCAGGAAAATATGCCCATTGGCCTTCTTGATTGTCAGGGTGAAAAGCACCGTAATATCTTCTGGCTTCTGGCCCTGCCCTTCATTCCGGAAAAAAAAGAACAGACATAAATATCTCTTTGATCTCCGGCTGGTTTTCTGCAACACTCACTGTTTCAAAATCAACAAAACATGATCCGGGGATACAGGATGAACAAAACACTGAAACTACTCTTAACCGCCGCCTCTGCAACCGCCCTCATGGCCCTGTCTGGCTGTGACAAACCCGCCGGGGAAAGTACCGCAAAGCCCGCCGAAAATGTCTGGGTCTCGGACGCCGCCCGCGCACGGGCCGATATTTATACGGATTACACCCTGACCGGTGACCTGAGCCACCTCAGCGATAATCAGCGCAAGATGATCAGCCTGTTGATTGACGCGTCACAGATCATGGATGATCT
>JAADFR010000056.1 GCA_013152755.1 Alphaproteobacteria bacterium | reverse complement strand
TTTCCACATAATCCTTGAAATGGGGTCGTTCGGGGTGGCGGGCGACCTTTATTTTCTGCCACGGGGTCAATTTGCTGTAGGTATCCCGCAACAGCTTGTCACGCTTGACCTCCAGCCGCAGAACTTCCTCGGCAATATTTATTTCCTCACCGCTTTCAAGGTTATTCATATCCCGAATCCGGCTTTCCAGCTCGGCGATGGGTTTCTCAAAATCCAGATATGTCAGCATCACACACTTCTCTATTTATCCCTGGCTGACCTTATAACGCCCATTTCATGTCTTGGAAAGGGGGTGTTTTTGGGTTACCAGTGTTTTCAGTCTTTCTTCCAGCACATGGGTATAAATCTGGGTAGTGCTGATGTCCGAATGGCCGAGCATTTTCTGTACCGCCCGCAGGTCCGCCCCGTGGGAGAGCAGATGGGTGGCAAAGGCATGGCGCATCACATGGGGCGACAATTGGGACGGTAATATCCCAACCTCCGCGCCCAGCTTTTTCAGCAACAGGGCAAAATGCTGGCGGGTCAAATGGCCCTTGGTGCCCCGCGAGGGAAACAGCCATTTTCCCTTTGGCGCCCCTTGCGACGTCATGGCGTCACAATAATTCGCCAGCGCCCCGATAGCTCGCCCGTTCATAGGCACCAGCCGTTCCTTGTCCCCCTTGCCGCGCACATATATATAGGGCTGGCCGCTTTGTACCGCCGCCAAAGGCAGGCTCACCAGCTCCGTCACCCGAAGGCCCGTGGCATAAAGAAGCTCTATCAAGGCATGAAGCCGCAGGGATTTTAAATCGCCCTTGTCTTCTGCCTTATATTGGGCCTGCGCCAGCAAGTCGCTAACTTGATCCTCACTAAGTAGTTTGGGCAGGGGCTGGCCTAGCCTTGGGCTGTCGATACCCAGCGCCGGATTGTCGGTTCTTATGCCCTCGGCGTAAAGAAATTTGTAAAACTGGCGAAAGGTGGATAGTTTTCGGGCCTGCGACCGGGCCGCCAGACCCTGTTCCTGTAGCTGGGACAAATAAGCCCGGATATGATCCCGCTCCAATGTCATCAAATCAGACGGGCTATTTTCCATCAAAGCATCCAGATCACGGGTATAGGATTCGATGGTATTGAGCGCCGCGCCCCGCTCCGCGCCGAGCATTTCCAGAAACTGATCTATTAGATGCCGGTCAGAAACCATTATTGGCCAGAATCTCAAGGGCCAGCCCATGGGCCTCAACCTCAAGCCCCGCCGCCCGGAGCGCCCGGATCACCGCGCTGGCCCCGGTCGCATCAAGGCTTGACGGGCCACCATCACCGCTGCTGGCCAACAGCCCAAGCACCAGAGTTTCGCCCTGCTTTTCCTGACGGGCCGCTTTAATCAGGTCCCGCCAGACAGCAACGGGAATGGAATGGCTATTTTCCATGGTCTGTGGCCTGACAAGCTCCTGCCACATGGCGTCCGGAACCGTATAGCCCAAAGCCTCAGCTAGGGCATAAAATAGCGCAGCTTTCGCCATACGTTGAGCCGGCGGCAAGGTCATCTGACCATTCCACCATAAATCCAGTATTTCCTTCGACCAGGGAATTTCATCATTCTGACCCGATACCAGCATCATGGGCCAAATATCCACCAAAGCCTGTGTCGCGTCCGCATTGCCGGTAAAGGCAGTGGTCCGAACAAAGTCATACCATGCCCCGGCCTTTCTGTGATTACCGGCCAGCATCAGCGCGCGCGTGATATGGCGCGCATGAAACAATAGGTTTTCCGCCGGGTCCAGAGAACGCACCGTGCGCGCGTTTAACCTTGCCGCCCGGGGCAAATCCCGCTTGGCAATGGCGCGCTCCCAAATGACTTTCAGTATTTCAGCCTTTTGCAGGTCATCGCTCTGTCTGGCCGCTGACTGATAGAGTAGAACATCGCCCATCAAGCTATCGTCGCTGCGGGCGATGGCGATGGCATTTTCATATTCTTCGCCGGAAAAACTTACATTACCCAGCAGAGGAATAAGCTTTCCTGTCGGAAAAGTCGCCGTGTCATAGCTCTGCGCGGCCGCCTTGAGCCGGTCCTCCTTCTGAACATTGGGATTGGCGGACAGGGCGTAGAGAACCAAGGGCGGTGCCCCGTCAAACAACCGGGCATCAATGGGCTGTTCCAACACAGACAACATGCTGTAGGTCAGGGGGTCCAGCCGGTCAAGGCCCGATGAAAAGACCTGCGTGGTTTCCTCTGTGGCCTGATCCGGGGACAGCTTGTTAATCATGTCATAAAAAATAAAATCCGTATCGCCCATTTCCATAAGGGATTCAATAGTCAGGGCCGCGCCCTCTCCATTGCCCTCCATGGCCTGACAATAGGCCAGAAGTTTCAACCAGTAATGATCCGGCTCATCCGCCGCCACCGCCTCCCGCGCCAGCTCACAAGATGCCGCCACATCCCCGGCCATCAGCATAAGATCGCTAATTTTTTGGGATCCCGCATAGGATTCCGGCGGCAAAATTTTCAGGAAAGACACCAAAGTCTGTAAATCACCTGTTTGTGAAATCTTTTCTATACGTAAATTCAGAAAAGCTGCCGTATCATCCACCGCCCCGCTATCCGCAGAAAAAGCTGAATCTTCCGGCACCGTTGCCACCGACAAAAGCAATTTCCGGGTCAGAGACTCCATAACCGGGGATTTGGTCGGAACGGGCAAGACCGACAAAAGCTGCATCACCCGCCCGCGCGCGGACCCCTGCCACAGGGTCATGGGGAAACCGCCGTTTTCCTCAGTCAACAGCCCCTTGGCCGCCGGAATAATCTCAACAAGTTCCGCCGTTTCCACATCGGAATCAATTGAAGCGACATTATTTTCTTCGGGAATGGTCTCAATCGTGTCGCCCTCTGCCCTCATCTCCGCCGTTATTTTTTCCGGTGGTATATCTGGGGGAATATAAGGGCCGGGCGCATTTTCCGGGAACAAGATTGATTTTGGCGCGGTATCTGCAGCTGTCACGGCGGGCTGTTCAAGCTGATCTGGCTGGCTTTGTGCCGCCCCGATCATGGGCGCAGACCATAAAACCAGGCCTGTGAAAATGACTGTGGTGTAGTGTTTGCGGATCATGTTTTTTCCTGATCAAGTCTGGAGGGTGGCCAACGTTCTCCCGGGGGGTTTATTGGGGAAACCGGCTATCTGGCAAGGTTTTTTCCACATGCTCTTTTGGCGGGTCAATATCCACTGTCATTAAATAAACGGCACCGACACCAATCGCTATCAAGATAAGGGTGATAATCACTAACCAAAATTTGCCCATTTTTCGTGGTATTTCCTGTTATTAAACGGATGTTATCCTGTTGGCGCATAGTTTAACCATCTCTGACCCAATGGTAAAGCACCCTGTGATATTACCGTATCATGTGACAAAATTATGTAAAAATATGGTCTTTTGATGACTTTCTCTATTTTAAAGGCCACAAGCCGTGCTAAAAGAAAACCAAGATGAAACGCGCACAAAAAACCAAAATAAAATCGCCCTCGGCCCGGTTACGCTACCCCCTGACCAAAAGCATTTCGCTTATTGGCCTGATGGGGTCGGGAAAAACCACCGTAGGCCTGCGCCTTGCCCGCAAGCTGGGTCTGGATTTTGTTGATTCCGATGCGGAGATAGAACTGGCCGCCGATCATACGGTCAACGAGATTTTTGAAAAATACGGCGAGGAAGATTTCCGCACAGGGGAGCGAAAGGTCATCACCCGCCTGATTTCCGATACCCCGACAGTTCTGGGTACTGGCGGCGGCGCCTTTATGGACCCGGCAACCCGAAAACGCCTACGGGAAAAAACCGTCACCGTCTGGTTGAAGGCTGATATAGACCATTTGGTTGAGCGCACGTCCCGCCGGGACACCCGCCCGCTGCTGCGCGCCGGAAACCCCGAAGAAATCTTGCGGAAGCTGGCCAAAAAACGCTATCCTGTCTATGGTCAGGCGGCGATCACGGTTGAAACCGGGGCCGGACCCCATGAAAAAGTGGTCAATGATATTATCTGGAAACTCAATCAATATCTGGCCAAAGAGAGAAAGAAGCAGACACAGGATGCGCCAAAAGATAACCGTTCGTCTTAAAGATAACAGCTATGACATCCATGTGGGCGAGGGACTTCTGGATCAGGCCGGGGAGCTCGTTGCGCCGATACTAGCGCGCCCCAAAACCGTGATCATCACCGATGAAAATGTCGCCCGGCATCAGCTCCCCCGTCTTGAGCGTGCTCTGACCAATGCGGACATTTCTTTCGACAGCCTAATCCTGCCCGCCGGGGAGGCGACAAAATCCTTTGAACAGCTGGAAAAGCTGCTGGATCGCCTGCTTGAGCTAAGGTTAGAGCGGTCCGATAAAATTATCGCCTTTGGCGGCGGGGTTATTGGTGACCTTGTGGGCTTTGCCGCCAGCATCTATCAGCGCGGCATCGGCTTCATTCAAATCCCGACCACATTGTTATCACAAGTAGACAGCGCCGTCGGCGGCAAAACCGGAATCAATAGCCCACGCGGCAAAAACCTGATCGGCAGCTTTCACCAGCCTGACCTGGTCTTAACCGATGTAACGGTTCTGGATAGCCTGCCCGAAAGACAATTGCTTGCGGGCTATGCGGAGGTGGTTAAATATGGCCTGATCGGCGATAAAGATTTTTTTCACTGGCTGGAAAACAATGGCCGGAAAATTATTTCCGGTGACCCGGCGGCCCGTATTGAAGCCATCCTGACAAGCTGCCGGGCCAAAGCGCGGATTGTCGCCGAGGATGAAAAGGAACAGGGGGTTCGCGCCCTGCTTAATCTGGGTCATACCTTCGGACATGCGCTGGAAGCGGAAGTCGGATATTCCGGCGACCTCCTTCACGGCGAGGCGGTGGCCATTGGCATGGTTATGGCCTTTGACCTGTCGGTAAAAATGGGCCTATGTCCGGCCAGCGACGCCGAAAATGTCCGCCGACATCTGGAGGATATATCCCTGCCCACAACCATTGGCCACGGCAATCATCCGATTTCAAAAATACATATGACCGCGACGGATTTATATGATCACACCCTGCACGATAAAAAAACATCCGCCGGAAAGGTGACTTATGTGTTAGCATCCGCCATTGGCGGCGCCATGTTGCGCCGTGATGTTGCCCCAGAGGACATTCGGGAAATTTTTCAACAGGCTCTAAAAACAAGACCATTATGATCACAGAAATTCTTATCTTTTCCGGCGCAATTTTTTTCCTGATATTATTATCCGGATTTTTTTCAGGGTCGGAAACCGCCCTGACCGCTGCCTCACCCTCACGCATTCACCGCATGGCCAAGGAAGGCAACAAACGGGCGTCGCTCGTGGAAAAACTGACCCATAATTCGGAAAAGCTCATCGGAGCGATTTTGCTGGGGAATAACCTGGTTAATATTCTGGCGTCCTCCCTGACCACAGCGTTTTTCATCCGCCTGTTCGGGGAAATCGGGGTGATCTATGCCACCCTGATGATGACCATATTGATATTGATTTTTGCAGAAATCCTGCCCAAGACCTATGCCATCACCTATCCGGAACGGGTGGCTCTGAAGGTGGCCCCCCTTACCCGGATCGTGGTTTTTCTCTTTTCGCCCTTCGTAGCATTGGTTCAGGTTATCCTGCGCACCACATTAAAACTTTTCGGAATTGAGATTACCGCCGAGAGAATATTATCCGCCCATGATGAAATTCGCGGCACCATCAGCCTTCAGGCCCATGAAGGCGGGCTGGTCAAGGACAGTAAGGATATGCTCGACAGTATTCTTGACCTGCAGGATGTCCAGCTGGAAGATGTGATGGTTCACCGGAAAAATATCGAAATGATCAATGCGGATGACAGCCCGGAAGATATTTTTACCCAGATTGTCGCGAGTCCCTTCACCCGCCTGCCCCTGTGGAAAGATGATCCTGACAATATCATCGGTGTCATCCATGCCAAAGAAGTATTGCGCGCCGTAAAGTCCAATGAGGGCACCGTATCGGATATTGATTTCAACACCATTGCCCGCGAGCCGTGGTTCGTGCCGGAAACCACCAGCCTGCAGGAACAGCTGGCAAAATTCCGATCAGAAAAGGCCCATTTTGCCCTAGTGGTTGATGAATATGGGGCCTTTATGGGGGTCATTACGCTGGAAGATATTCTAGAGGAAATCGTCGGCGATATTTATGATGAACATGATACCTCGTCTACGGATGCCCAGATTTTGCAAGATGGCTCCATCGTTGTCAGCGGCGACAATGCCATCCGTGACCTGAACCGTCAGTTCAACTGGGATTTGGATGATGACAATGCCACGACAATCGCCGGATATGTCATCCATATCGCTGAAACAATCCCCCTGCCCGGTCAGAAATATTCACATGACGGCTTTACTTTTGAAGTCCTGAAACGGCGGCGAAATCAAATTACTTCAATCCTTGTCATTCCGAAAAAACCTTAATCATCATCCTGCTTGTTCAGAATTTCGGCTATTGCCGTAACTTGCGCTGGCGAAAGATGGCGGATTTTTCGGGCCATCTGGTTG
Organism: Alphaproteobacteria bacterium; assembly: GCA_013152755.1. Classification (GTDB taxonomy): domain Bacteria; phylum Pseudomonadota; class Alphaproteobacteria; order Sphingomonadales; family Emcibacteraceae; genus Paremcibacter. Next base: position 5,392 of record JAADFR010000056.1, on the reverse strand, counting down.
ACCATCGCAACGGTTTCCGGGGGTAGCCCCGAGCTGTCCACTGTTATGCGCGGATGGGACAGGCGCGCCAGCTGTTCTATCTCCTCCGCATCATCCCAGATCAGATTAAAATAGCTGATTACCTGTTGCACCAGAGCCCATGTAGGTTGCCCCCGATGGCCATGCTCCAACGCAGAAAGATAGGCCGGGCTGAGCTCCAGATCAGCGGCCATTTGTTTTTGGCTGATGCCTTTGTTCTTGCGCAATAGGCGGATTTTTTTGCCAAAAGGGGTCATGAATTACCCTCTGTTTCTTTTTAAAATTACATATAACGCCCCATCACCGCCATGCTCAACATTGGCCGTATGATAAGAAATTATCCGGCTTGCCAATTGCCCTTGAGACAGCCATCTGGGCACGTTGGTTTTTAAAACGCCGCGACCACGCGTATAATCACTATGTGACATGGACTCCATATCTGATTTTTTACCGCCCTTGCCCGTTACCACCAAAATAGTTTTTTTACCGCGCCGCCAGGCGTCCTCAATATAACGATTTAGGGCGGCATAGGCCCGGTCCTGTGTCATGCCATGCAAATCTATCTTGCCGTTTACTTTCCCCCGGCGTATTTTCTGATGCCAGTTATGGTCGGCGTCTTTAAGGGTAAATGTCTGTTCCGTCAGGCCGGGGGCAAAAGAAATATTCTGATCATAAAGGGGGGCAGACCGATCACGATAGGCCCCGCGCCGCACCAAAGGCCGCGCGGTGCGGTTGCTGTCCAGTTTTGCTATATTTTCCGTTACCCTTTGCCAGAGTTTTTCCTCTGACGCACTAAGGTTTTTCTGCCTCACCATGGTTTTTCGCTTTCCGGGGAAATCCGTAACGCCAAATTTTTCGGGAGCAGAAAATAATAGCGGCCCCGTTCTTTCATGGACCCGGCCACAAGCCCGGCATCTTCCCCAACCCCCCAATATATATCAGCCCGCACACGCCCCTTGATCGCCCCGCCCGTATCCTGAGCAATAACCAGCCGCCGGATAGGGTCCGCCGCCTCAAGAGAAGGGGTTAAATCAAGCCATATGGGCATGCCCAAAGGCACATATTCCCGGTCCACCGCCAATGACCGCCCGGCGGTAAGCATCACATTCATGCTACCCACCGGGGCGGGCTTATCCAGCGCCTGAAAGAAAACATAAGACGGGTTTTTCCACATTAAGGCTTCGGCCTGCCGGGGGTTTTCCGTTATCCACGCCCGAATAGCCTGCATGGACATATTCTTTCTGGTTATCGCCCCATTTTCGATGAGGAACTTACCAATGGAATGATAGGCCCGGCCATTCTTGCCCGCATAGCCAAAGAGTTGACGCTGACCATCCTCATAACGAATGATACCAGACCCTTGAATATGCATGAAAAAAGAATCTGCCGGGTCTTTTAACCAAACCACTTCCAAATTCAGCTTATCAAGGCCGCCGCTGTCGATATTTTTACGGTCTTTAAAGGGGACAAATTCACCGTCCCGAACCTCGCCCACAATGGTTTTCCCCTTCAAGGCCGAACTGAATTTGCCAAGATCAAGTACCTTCAGGCTTTCCGGCACCATATAAAGCGGATAACGATATTCATCTGTCGGTTTTAAGCTGCCGCTATATTCCGGCGCGAAATAACCGGTGAACAGGCCCTCGGTCTCCTGAGAATAGGAAAATGCGGTGAAATACTGCTCAAAAAAAGCGCGGGCTTGATGGTTGGTTGGACCTGTCAGTTTTTGCGCTGCCCGGCAAGGCATATGCCAGTCCTGAATCCGGCCGCCGATATTTTCAGGCGACAATTTACGCTGCGCCGGTTGAGACAAAAGAGCCGTGCAAGATTTTTGAAAGGCAATAAGGGCTAATGCCTGTTGGTCCGAAGCCCAGCCCTCCAAATCATCATAAGGAATTTCAACAAATTCCGTAGGGCGGGGGCGATTGCCATCAAGTTCTATCAATCCCCACAGCAAGAGCAAAAAAATGACGACTGTGCTGATGGGGATAAAAATTTTCTTCATGGCTGAAAATTATGCTGTCCGGGTGGCAACCAATGTCCAGTTGGGATCACGGCTTTTCACATCACGGCAAAAGGTCCATATGTCCATAACTTTAATCGGCCTGTCCTCATTTCCCTCAACCAGATTACCATCCTCATCACGGGTCACCATGATCATATGGCTGGTAAATTCCACGCTTATTTCTGCAAGAGACCCGGTCAGGCTCACTTCTACAAGGTCAATTTTTTCAATATCCATCAACTTGTTATCGCTGTCGCGTTTTTGTTGCTCCATCTGTTTGATCGCACCATCAAACTGGTCAAATACCTGACGACTGAGCATACTGCGCAGTGTTTTTCTGTCTTTATCCCAAAAGGCATTCAGAACCATACCGTAAGCATACTCCGCCCCGTCAAAAAAACTGCGCAGGGTAAAGCTGCTGTCCAGTTGATTTATTTTTTCAATGGTTTGATAAAAAGGGGACGATTTATTCAGGCCCAGATTAACGACCGACTTTGGCTGTTCCGCATCGGGCCTGATTTGAACAATATTATCCTCATCACCCGCTTGCCGGGTTTTTCCACTTTGGGAGGGCGCAGCACCCCCATCCTTGCGAGACTCGTTAGAGGGATCAAACCCGGTTTTTTTGCCCAACGTCCGGCGCAATTGAAATAAAATAAACACCGCCACAAGGGCTAATATTATAATGAGGTCTAAACCTTCTGATTCTGATTGCATGTTTTTCCTGTTCTACATCTTGGCGAATGATGTATGATGCCTATATATCATATATATAAGGCTTATTCGGACAAATTTAAACATACCTTTTTATTTTTGTCTGTAATTATGCTCAACCCCGATCTCAAGGGCCCTGAATAATGCCGTTGCTTATATTATTAGTTCTTCTTGCTGTGCCCTATCTGGAATTTCTGGTCTTTCTAGAAGTGAGTCATGCTATTGGAGGGTTTCAGGCCCTGTTGCTGACCATTTTAACCGCTGTTATCGGGGTTTACCTGATCCGCCAGCAGGGGCTTATTGTCATGAATCGCATGCATCAGGCCCTTCAACGGGGGGAAAGCCCAGTCGAAGATATTTTCCATGGTTTCTTTTTATTGATTGCCGGATTATTTTTCCTGCTGCCCGGATTTATTACTGACACCGTGGCTCTGTTATTGGCTATTGAGCCTGTTCGGGCCATGCTTGGGAAAATTATCATTAAAAATATACGGACTACTTTTTATAAAGGGCCGCGCAATAAGGGAATCATCATTGACGGTGAATTTGAAGAAACGCCGGATAATCCAAAGAATATTGACCATGAGGATCGATGAAACAGGCTTTGGCCGCTTGTATTGATAAATATTACCAATAATTAGTGCCCTGAGCCATGTTCAGCTTGTACTCAGGCATAATCCGTGTTAGCCAACATGTTTTTACAGGAAACCACCATAGCAATTGGGATAATTTTATGTCAGACGAAACAGAAAATAAACCTGCTGAAAATGCAGACAATGCCGTAGAGAATACCGGTGAAAATGCCACAGAAAATGAAGGCGTTCAAATTGGTATTCTAGGCCAATATATCAAAGACCTGTCCTTTGAAAACCCAACCCCGGCCCAGACATTACAAAAAATGTCCACGGAAAAGCCTTCCATGGATATCAATGTAAATCTGAATGCCCGCGCCGTTGGTGAAGATATTTATGAAGTTGATCTGAAAATCACCACGACCGCCAAGGCTGGTGATGATATCGCTTTTGTGGCTGAGCTGGTTTATTCTGGTCTTTTTGGTGCCAAAAACCTGCCGGAAAATACCCTGCAGCCGTTTTTGATGATCGAAGCCCCGCGCCAGATTTTCCCTTTTGCCCGCCGGATTTTAGCCGACGTAACACGGGACGGTGGTTTTCCACCCCTGATGCTTGAGCCCATTGATTTTGCCGCCCTTTATCAGCAACAGATGCAGGCCGCCCAGGAACAGGCCACCGCATCAGATGATGTGGTTGTAAACTAAGCTTCTTAAAGCATTACAGAATTTAAATGACCTCTGGCTTATTGAGCCGGAGGTTTTTTTATGCTGTGCCATAAGGCCGCCGCACCCATGGGGGCAATGAAAGCTTCATGGCGCGCACGCTCTGTATCCGTTGCAAAATGGGGGCGCGGGGCGCGGAAGGTATTTTCCTTATCCCGAACACCCGTGTTTACGTCAGTAGAAGTTTTTTCTTCGGGAACCAGAGAAAATCCCCGCTGACGACCCCCCATTAATTCCAGATAAACCTCTGCCAGAAGTTCCGCATCCAGCAGGGCACCATGCTTGACCCGGTTTGAATTATCAATAGCAAATCTTTTACAAAGCGCATCCAGCGTATTGGGCGAGCCGGGGAATTTACGGCGGGCAATTTCCAGCGTATCCACCGCCCGGCTCATGGGAATTTTGCCATGTCCCACCTGAGCCAATTCCCAGTTGATAAATTTCATATCAAAGCTGGCATTATGAGCCACCAGCTTGGCATCCCCGACAAAATCAACAAATTCACCATAAATTTCCGAGAAAACCGGGAAGTCTTTCAAATACTCAGCACTCAGCCCATGAATACGAAATGCGCCTTCGGGCATGTCCCGTTCCGGATTAACATATTGGTGAAAGCTACGGCCCGTGGGCAGATAATTTTCAACTTCTACACAGCCTATTTCCACCAGCCGGTCACCTGAAAAGGGGTCGAACCCGGTGGTCTCCGTATCAAAAACGATTTCCCGCATCTATCTTGCCCTGATTTCTGTAATAATTTCTGCCACCTGTTGTTCCGCGTGAGGAATCCCCTGATCCGTATATACAATAAAATCAGCGCGGCGTCTTTTTTCCCCGTCCGGCATTTGTTTGGCCAGAATTTGCTCAAACTTCTCAACCGTCATATGAGGGCGGGCCAGAACTCTCTGTCTTTGAATTTCCGCCGGGGCGGTCACCACCACCACATAATCGCAGTCTTTTTCCCCGCCTTTTTCAAATAATAGCGGCACATCCATCACCACCAGATCATGGTCCTGTTTTTGCCGGAAAAACACCTGCCGCCTGTCCGATACCATGGGGTGAAGGATAGATTCTAGTTTCTGAAGGGCCTCAGCATCACCAAAAACCCGCGCCCCCAAAGCCACCCGGTCGATACCACCAGGGCCGGAAACACCGGGGAATGTTTTTTCAATGGGGTCAAGTGCCGCGCCATTTTTTGCCATCAAATCATGCACCGCCGCATCAGAATCAAAAACCGGAATATTCGCCCGTTCAAATATTTTCGCCGTTTCTGACTTTCCCATGCCGATGGACCCGGTCAGACCAATGATTTTAGGTTTTTTATCGCTCATACCCCTAGTCCGGCTATCATATATTCCCGCAAG
>JAADFR010000055.1 GCA_013152755.1 Alphaproteobacteria bacterium | reverse complement strand
CGTGTTTGATTTTGGCGGTTTTCGGCGGGTGGGTTTTTCTAAAAGGGATCAGGCGGAAATTGCGGCCTTGCTGGACGGTGAAATAACGTAAGCGCATCTGCGCGCCCCCTCAATGATATGTTCATCGCGCTCTATTGTCACATCTTCGCCGAGAATTTCTCGGAATAGATCAAGTTCTCGCGCACAAATACCGGTACAGCTTTTTGCCGCCTCACATACCGGGCAGTTATTTTCCACAAACAGATAGTCCCCTGTATTTTTTCCCGGCAAAATATCCGCCATATAACCTTCACGGCTGCGTATGGCGGCAAGCTTTTCCAGCTTGTTTTTCAAGGGAGTATGGGCGGGAATTTGTGTGTTATAGTCTTTGATCTGTTCCTGAAAACGTACTTCCAGCAATTTTTCCATGCCGCTTTGGCCAAAAACCTGCTCGATTGAGGAAATCAATCCCGTGGAAAATTCCGCATGGCTATTGGGGAAATGGGTACTGGCTTGATCGGTCAGTTGCCAGACTTTAGCCGGACGGCCCTTGGGCCGCGGGGTCGTATAGTGGGTAATATCGCCTTGCTCCTCAAGGGTATAGAGATGTTGTCGGATGGCCATATCGGTCACACCGATTTGTTTGGCGATATGGCTGGCCTCCTGGGGGCCGTCCTGTTTCAACATCATTAAAATGCGTGAGCGGGTTTTTTCAAGTGTATTTTTTTTGGTCATTTTTATTTTCTAAAGAAAAAACTTTGACAAGTAAAGGGGAGAATGTTTATATAGAAAAAACTATAGAAAAGGAGCCTATTATGATTATGACTATAAACAGAACATCCCCGTCAGAGATTTCATTTTCTGAAATAGTTGAAAAGATTTCCCGTCGCATGGAATTTCTGACCCCGACAGATTTAGGCCCATGGATTTACAAATAACCAAAGGGAGGCCGTTAAATGAAAAACACTCAATGGGTGAAGGTGGAGAATTCCACTAAATTAACCGAAAAAGGCCGGATGGTTTTTCGCCACTCGGGTAAGCAGATATTGTTGGTTGCTCAGGAAGATAAAATTTTTGCGGTTGATAACCGCTGTCCTCATGAGGGGTACCCGCTGAGTGAGGGCAGCTTGTCATCCGATTGTACCCTGACCTGTAACTGGCATAACTGGAAATTCGATTTGCAGTCCGGTGATACGGTGGTGGGCGGGGACATGTTGCGTCACTATCCCGTGCGCCGGGACGGCGAGGGCTTGTGGCTGGATATTCAGGATGCCCCGGCTGAGGCGATACAGCAAAAGGCACTGGATAATATTCAGGACAGCTTTCAACGGTATGAATATGCCCGTATGGCCCGGGAGCTGACCCGCCTGAAACAGGCTGGCGGCCATTATGAGCAAGCGGTGGTGGAGTGCATCAAACGAAATTACGATCGGTTCGAATATGGTATGGGTCATGCCTTTGGTGCAGCGGCGGACTGGCTGTCCTATGGGGCAGAACTGGAAAAAACGGGGCGGGAGGACGCGGCTTTGGTACCGGTTCTAGAAGTCATCAGCCATATAGCGTGGGACGTTTTGCGGGAAAAATCTTTTCCTTTCACAACAGATAGTTTGCCCTATGACCGAGATGCTTTTCTATTGGCTATTGAGCAGGAAGACGAACATCTGGCCGTCGCACTGGTGCGCGGGGCGTTACGTCAGGGTATGACCTATGATGATCTGGAACCAGACTTGGCGACGGCGGCCTATGCCCATTATAATGATTTCGGCCATTCGGTTATATATGTCCATAAAACCGGACAGCTTATTGCCCGGTTGGGGGCAGAGGTTCTGGAACCTTTATTGTTATCCCTGATCCGGAATCTGATTTATGCCAGTAGGGAAGACCTGATACCGGAATTTAGATATTATGGAATTGCGCTGGCCAAATGGGACAGCAAGGGGACTAAGCCCGTTCAGGCATCGGACTTTAGGGGACTGTCCATCAAGAAGGCTATGGACCGAATGGTCTTGTCCAGTGCAGATGTGAAGGCTTTATTTGCCGCTATCCATGAGACATTGGCCTGGAATATATTGTATTTTGACTTGAGCCGGGACCAGTCAACGGACCATCCCATTGCCCGGAATGTGAGTTGGCTCAGCCTTACCCACGGATTGACCTTTGCCAATGCTTCGCGGGAACTTTGCGGACGTTATCCGGAATTATGGCCTCAAGCGCTGTTACAGATGGCCTGTTTCTCTGGGCGTAATGCGGCCTATACCGATGGGGGACAGGATGTGTCACGCTGGTCCGTGAATGATCCGGCGGCATTCTTTGTACTAGAGTTCGATCAACTATTGGATCACGGTTTTCCCGAGCCCATCATATCCTGTCACAGGATAAAGGTTTTATCAGCAGTGCAGGAGGATACAGCTCTGCTGGCCTATGCCCCCATAATGCTGGCCAGTGCCAACCGTTACCTGAATTCGCCCATAAAACGCAAGCATAGCCTCAGAACCGCAAAACAGGCCCGCCAGTTTGTTCTGGCTTAACCAACCTTATGGCATGGGGAAATTAAAGACGTTCATTTTATTGCCGTCCAGATCCCGGAAATAGCCCGCATAGAATTTTTCATCAAATTCCGGGCGCGGGCCGGGGGCACCTTCGCAGGTGCCGCCCATTTCGAGGGCCATGGCGTGAACCTTGTTAACGGTAGCATGGTCCGGTGCCGCAAAAGCCATCATGACGCCATTGCCAACGGTGGCGGCATTTCCATCATTGGGTTTTGTTATGGAGAAAGCTGTGCTGACATCATCGGTTCCCCAAACAATGAAATCATCGTTGCCCATGGTGCGTTTTGCCCCTAGCTCAGCCAGAATCTTGTCATAAAATTCTGCGGCGCGGTTAAAATTATTAGTGCCAACCATTACATACCCAAGCATATCTCTCTCCTTGTTCTCGATTTGTTCCAATGCTATCTTACATGTTAAATAAATATAGTCAACACTCAAAATACCTGTTTTTTACACCGCTGGACGAAGTTACTATTGCGTACTATAGTAAGATTAATAATAAAATCAGGAGGGTATAGTCATGTGTATGTCAGAGTCCGTCAGTTTTATTGCCGCCGGGGCCTTGGTAACCAGTGGGGTATTCACCACCTGGAAGGCCTATAAAATTAATATCCGTTATTTGCCTGTGGCCGTCATGCCCATATTTGCGGGTATCCAGCAATTTATGGAAGGTCATGTATGGATGGGCTTGACCGCAAATAATCCTGAAATGGTCTGGTGGGCGGCGATGGGGTTCATTCTGTTCTCCTGGCTGATGTGGCCCACATGGATACCTTTCAGCATATATTTTCTGGAGCCCAAAGACAGCAAGCGTAAAAAACCGTTGTTGTTATTTGCACTGGCAGGGTTGATTTTTGGTTTAACATTATATGTACCCCATTTGATCAATCCGGATTGGGTAAAGGTTCATATTAGCAACCAGTCAATTGCCTATGAAGATACCATGTTGCTTGACTATATCATGCCGCGCTGGGGGACATATGCGATTTATATGGTGTTGTTAATCACCCCACCCATGCTGTCCAGTTATCGGCATATACATTGGTTTGGTCTAACGCTGATTGGGGTGATCGCCATAGTCTGGACATTCTTTGTCTATGCCAATATTTCGTTCTTTTGCCTGTTAGCCGGACTGGCAACAATGCATCTGGCCTATATCATTATTCGAAATAAATGTGGCCAGGAATGCAAGGTGTTATTCACCTAGGGGAGTTTGCCTGATTGCATATTGGATATATTTGTATAATAATTGGATTCTTGATGGTTAAAGAATCTAAATTATAGAAAAAATGAATATATAGGAAACTTCAAAAAGAGGGATTTACAATGGAATTTAAAGACGCTGTCAAATCGGCATTTTCAAAATATTTCACGATTTCAGGGCGGGCCTGCCGGTCTGAATATTGGTATTATGTTTTATTCATTATTTTGGTGGGTTTTGGTCTGATGATGGTCAGTATGATCATTCCGTTTCTGATGATGTTGAACATGGTGTTCAGCCTAGCGACCATTATACCAAGTATTACGGTAGGGATCCGGCGTCTGCATGATATTGACAGATCCGGCTGGTGGATGCTGATTGGCTTTGTTCCGCTGATTGGTGGCATTGTTCTGCTGATTTTCTTTGTCAAGAAGGGCACGGAAGGCCCTAATGATTTCGGCGATGATCCTCTGGCCCATGTTGAGGACGTATAAATATTATTTTTCGGTTCACAGGGCATATAAAATTGTTTATAAGCTCTGTGAATTGAAACATTATGCAAGAAACACCTTGATGCAGACGAATGTTACATCGTTGATCTTAACTGTCGCGGGCCGGAAAATGGCCCGCCTGTTGCCGCTTGCGTCATTTCTTCTCCTTTCCCTTCTACTCCTTGGTCGACTTAGTCGCCCCTGACGTCTCGGATTTTAAAGGCCAGAATGCTGGCGGACGTTTAGGGGAGAAAGTTAATTTCGATCCCCTGGTGGGATATATCCATAAATTCAGACGATTAAGGCAAATAAAATGACCATAGATAAAAACCGGGTTATCATTTTTGATACAACATTGCGCGACGGCGAACAGTCACCGGGCTGTTCTATGACATTGGGCGAGAAAATACGGGTGGCAGAGGCCCTTGAAACTTTGGGCGTTGATGTGATAGAGGCGGGTTTTGCCATTGCTTCCAACGGTGATTTCGAGGCCGTGTCACAGGTGGCGGAGCTGCTGAAAGAAACCACCGTATGCTCATTGGCCCGGGCGTCCCTGAAAGATATTGACCGGGCGGCGGAGGCTTTGAAAAAGGCGGCACGCCCCCGTATTCATACTTTCATATCCACCAGCCCCCTGCATATGGAGCATAAGCTGCAAATGACACCGGATGAGGTCATTGAACGGATTATCAGCAGCGTCGGCCATGCCCGCAACCTGTGCGATGATGTGGAATGGTCCTGTGAGGACGGCACCCGGACCGAGGAAGATTTCCTTTACCGCAGTATTGAGGTCGCCATAAAGGCCGGGGCCACTACCATTAATGTACCCGATACGGTGGGCTATACCACGCCCGAAGAATACCGGATCATTATGGAAAAGATCATTGCCAATGTGCCCAATTCGGACAAGGCTATTTTCTCCACCCATTGCCATAATGATCTGGGGCTTGCGGTGTCAAATTCTATCGCGGCGGTACAGGGCGGCGCGCGGCAAATTGAATGTACGGTCAATGGTATTGGCGAGCGGGCCGGTAATGCGGCCTTGGAAGAAATCGTCATGGCGTTTCGTACCCGCCCGGATGTAATGCCCTATCATACGGGTATTGTGACGGAAAATATTATAAAGACCTCAAAATTGGTGTCGGCTGTTACCGGCCTTGATGTGCAGCATAACAAGGCTATTGTCGGAGCCAATGCCTTTGCCCATGAAAGCGGGATACATCAGGACGGCATGCTGAAAAATGCCGAAACCTATGAGATCATGACCCCGGAATCCGTGGGGTTGAATAAATCAGAATTGGTGATGGGCAAACATTCAGGCCGTCATGCTTTCCGGGTAAAGCTGGAGGAGCTGGGCTATGCGCTGGGCGACAATGAATTTATGAGTGCCTTCACCCGTTTCAAGGATTTGGCGGATGTGAAGAAGACTCTCTATGATGATGACATCATTGCCATTGTAGATGAAGACATGCGCGATAATGATCGTATGGCGCTCACCAGCTGGTCTTTTATCTGTGACAGCGGCAAGGCCAGCAAAGCGACCTTTGGCCTTCAGGTGGACGGCGAGCAGGTCACTGTATCCAGCGAAGGCAACGGCCCGGTTGATGCCTCTTTCAAGGCCCTGCGTAGTCTCGCCGGGGGTTCGCCCCAGTTGCAGCTTTATCAGGTTCATGCGGTAACGCGTGGCACCGATGCCCAGGCAGAGGTGACGGTACGTCTGGAGGAGGATGGCAAGACCATCAATGGTCACGGCGCCCATGTGGACACGCTGGTGGCCTCGGCCAAGGCCTATGTGAACGCCCTGAACAAGCTGATGGTCAAGCGGGAAAAAACCGCACCGGCGGCCATGACCCGTTAAGGTTGTTCGGGTGGCTCCCATTTTATGCTCTTATGGTCAAACCCGCTTTCCAATGTGGGTTTGATCACGGCAAAATAGGGCGAGAGGTCAAAGTCACGCGGTGTGAACAGGCTGTGATGGCGGATATGAAATATCTCCCGCCCGATGTAGCTGTGCCGCGCTTTCTCCACTGTAATATCTGGCAGGATGGGATATTGGACGCTCTGAAAGGCCTGGGCGATCAGGGTTGAGCAGATGGCGCGGGTGGGGTCGCCACTGCCCATGGCCAGCATCCGCCGTCGCATGAAAACCGGCACCGGCGGATAGGGAAACAGGTAACGGCCAAGGTCGATGATATTCTGCATGTCATACTGATGACCGATACTATTCACGGCATAGGCGATAACCTGTTTGATTTCATCTTCATTGAGGCTCACAGGCCGGCAAATACGGGTATTAAGATATTTATATTTGGTCAGTGGGGCTTCTTTAACGCCGCCGTCCGCTTCGGCCTCGATCAGGACCAGTGGTTCGCCATTGGCATTTGTCCGCCCCTGATCTCCCACATAAAGTGTGGCATGGGACCATGTGGACTGGGTCAGGAATTTTATGATGCTGCTGACCCGCTGGTTGCCTTCCACCAGAAGAACATCACCGGGTCGCAGATAGCTTTCCAGAATTTCCGGGCTGGTCACGGAAAAAGTTTCATACCGCCAGACCGGTTTATGGAGATAACGGATAATATAGCCCGAAATTTTTTCTTTTAACCATGTGAACATATTTTGTCCTTAATTTAGGCATTAACTAGGAAAAAACACAGAAAGGCGGCGGTTTTTCCATAAAGCAATTGCTTTCCCAATGTTATATTAATACAAACGATATATAAACAGGCAGAATCAGGGTTAACAACCCCATACCTGACAGGTTAAGAATTAAGCGATAGGCACTAGATATATGTTAGAAAAGCTCTTGGGGATGTTCTCATCCGACATGGCAATTGATTTGGGCACGGCGAACACCCTTGTTTACGTAAAGGGGCGGGGCATCGTATTGAATGAGCCCTCTGTGGTGGCCATTAAAAATAACATGGGTGTTAAATCGGTTATCGCGGTTGGTGAAGCCGCCAAAATGATGTTGGGCCGCACGCCCGGTGATATTGAGGCCATTCGCCCGCTTCGTGACGGGGTGATTGCCGACTTTGAAGTGGCCGAGGAAATGATCAAGGATTTTATCCGTAAAGTCCATAATCGCAGCATGTTCGCCAGCCCCCATATCGTAATTTGTGTCCCGTCCGGCTCAACCCCGGTGGAGCGTAAGGCCATTCGTGACAGTGCGCTGGAGGCCGGGGCGCGGCGGGTATCGTTGATTGAGGAACCCATGGCGGCGGCCATTGGGGCGGGTCTGCCGGTGACGGAACCTACAGGCTCCATGATTGTTGACATTGGCGGCGGCACCAGCGAGGTTGCGGTCCTGTCCCTTGGTGGTATTGTTTATGCGGCTTCTGTGCGTGTGGGCGGCGATAAAATGGATGAGGCGATTATCGCCTATATCCGGCGCAATCATAACCTGTTGATCGGGGAAGCCAGCGCGGAACGGATCAAAAAAGAGGTCGGTACAGCCGCCCCGCCTGAAGATGGCGTGGGCAAGACCATGGAAATCAAAGGCCGGGATTTGATGAACGGTGTGCCCAAAGTAGTGGTGATTGATCAGCTTCAGATTTCTGAGGCTTTGACTGAGCCAATCAGTGCTATTGTGGAAGGGGTGAAAACCGGCCTTGAACACACCCCGCCGGAACTGGCGTCTGATATTGTGGAAAAGGGCATTGTACTGACCGGCGGCGGTGCGCTATTGCGCGACCTGGACAAGGTTATCCGCAAGGCAACAGGGCTTTCAGTGATCATTGCTGATGAACCACTGACCTGCGTGGCCCTTGGCACCGGACGGGCGTTGGAGGATGAAATCCTGCAACATGTGTTGCTAGATTCCTATTAAGAGTGAAATATATAGCGAGGGTAAAAAATGAAGGAGTTAAGGCACAGGTTTTCCTCTGGCTTCTTTATCTTTCTGTCGCTTGCCTTGCTCATTTTCGGGCGCAGTAATTCCGTTCTGATAAACGGGATGCGCACGGGTGTTACCGATTTTTTCGTGCCAGTGCTTGATGTGGCCTCGCGCCCCTTTTCGGCGGTGAATGATTTTGCCAAATGGACACAGGAACTGGCGATCGTTTTTTCAGAGAATGAACGTCTGCGGCAGGAAAATCAGCAGTTGAAACAGGCGCAGATCAAGGCGTCCCAGCTGGCCATTGATAA
>JAADFR010000054.1 GCA_013152755.1 Alphaproteobacteria bacterium | reverse complement strand
GGCGGAATAACCGCGCTGTCTTTCAGATTGTCGGTGATGTCCAGCAGACCGGAGATAAAGGTCTTGTAACAGGTGATGCCCTCGGCCAGAATTTCTTCCCGTCCGGCCCCGGCAGGCATCTTTTTCGGCACAAAGCCGCCCTTGGCCCCGACCGGCACAATGACCGTATTCTTGACCTGTTGGGCCTTGACCAGCCCCAATACTTCGGTGCGGTAATCTTCCCGCCGATCGGACCAGCGCAGGCCGCCGCGCGCCACAGGGCCACTGCGCAGGTGAACGCCCTCAACCCGGGGGGAATAGACAAAAATTTCCGCATAAGGCCGGGGTTTTGGGGCTTCCCGCACATCCCGGCTTTTGATTTTGATGGATACATAAGGCTTGTTGCAGCCTTCTTGATTTTGTTGGTAAAAATTGGTCCGCAGTGAGCTGGTAATCACATTGAGGTAACTTCTGAGCATGCGGTCCTGATCAAGGCTATCGACTTTTTCAAGCTGCTTGCGAATATTTTTCTCCAGCCGGGCGGTTTCTTCCTCACGGCTGCCATCCACAGGGGCCTCAAGGGCAAAATTCACCTCAAACATGCTGGCCAGATCCCGGGCGGTTTCCCAATATTGGGACAGGGTGTCCTGCATATATGTCTCACTATAGGACAGGCTGAGCTGACGCAGATATTTGCTGTAAATGCGTAAAATAAGCACCTGACGATAGGTCATATCGGCACGCAGAACCAGACGGTTAAAGCCATCATTGTCAATTCGCTCAATCCAAACGGCCCGGAGGGTATCTTCCAGCCGCTGTTTAATCACGGACAGATCAAAAGTGCTTTCCGAGGGGTCTTCCAGATAGAAATCATGGATGGTATGGCTGACGGTCTCGCCGCCTTCCGGCGTTTGAACGCTAAAGGCATTTTCCTCGATTACGCGCAGGCCGAGATTTTCCAGCATGGGCAGGCAATCGCTGAGGGCGATGGTCTGGCGACTGGTATATATTTTCAGGCGGATAGCGTGATCGGCATCCTCGGCCAGCCGATAGAAATTAAACTGGATATTCTGACTGTCAGGCAGTTGGTCCAGTTTTTCAATATCGGTGACGGTAAAACGCGGGTCAAAATGCTCGCGGTATGAGGTGGAAAATGATTTGTTGTATTTCCGATATAACGTGGTTCCGGTTTCTTCCCCCCAACGGTCGTTGAGAACTTCCAGCAAATGATCGTTCCAGCGCTGGGCCACTTCGGCCAGTCGTTTGTTGATGCTGTCCGTATCTGGGGACGGCACATTGCCGGGCGTGGTCCGGATGATGAAATGCCAGCGGGCAATACGTTCGTTGCTGAGCTGGGCATAATGGGAGGACAGTTCACCGTTAAAGGCCTCGCACAGGATGCGCTCCACCTTGCCGCGCAGGGTGCTGTCATACATATCGCGGGGTACGAACACCAGAGCGGAGACATAGCGTTCAAAACGGTCCTTGCGGATAAAGGCCCGGCAGCGCGGCATGACTTTCAGATGCAGGATTCCCATGGCGGTTTCCAGCAAATGTTCCTCATCAATTTGAAACAGCTCGTCTCGGGGCAGGGTTTCCAGAATATGCATCAGGGCGCGGCCATCATGGCTGTTGGCGGTAAAGCCGGATTCTTTGACCACATGGGTAACCTTGCG
Organism: Alphaproteobacteria bacterium; assembly: GCA_013152755.1. Lineage (GTDB taxonomy): Bacteria > Pseudomonadota > Alphaproteobacteria > Sphingomonadales > Emcibacteraceae > Paremcibacter. The sequence goes on along the minus strand of JAADFR010000054.1, from coordinate 5,099 downwards.
ATCCAGAAAAGGCACGGCTTCGGCCCGTTGATTATAGGATTGGGCAGTGAACAGACCGACAAAGCGGATTTCACTGATCACTTTTCCTTTGGCATCATATTTTTTGAAGCCGATATAATCCATATGGACGACCCGGTGAACCAGTGATTTGACATTGGCTTTGGTGATGAGCATCACCGGCGACTGGTTCATAAAATATTCGGTTTCAGGCGAGGTGGGCACCAGACCTTCCTGTCCTTTGAGGACCAGAACATCCGGGTCACGCAGGATGCCATATCCTTCACCCTTGTTTTTTTTGTTGCCGTAAAAATATTCCCGGTAACCAAGGATGGTGAAATTATCCTCTTTCAGCCATTTCAGGAATTTAATGGCTTCCTGGGTCAGGGCCTTGTCAACGGCGGTCTTTGGTACGGCGGACAGATTTTTGCTCACATCATCCATCTTGGCCAGCATGGGCTTCCAGTCATCAATGGCGGCCCGGATAAAGGCCAGTATTTTATTCAGCTTGGTTTCCAGCGCCTTGATCTGGGCCGGGTCTGTCATGGCTGTGATCTCAATATGCATGATGGATTCGCTGATCTTCGTGCCGTCTTTGGCTTTGCCGGACAGACGTTTGCCGTTCTTGTCCCGAACACAGGTAATGATCGGATGGACCAGCATATGCAAATCGTTACCATCTTCCAGAAGGTTGGAGGTGATGCTGTCCAGCAGGAACGGCATATCGTCATTGACGATTTGAATGATGGTATGGTTGGCGGGCCAGCCATGCTCTTCCAACGTGGGGTTAAAAACCCGAACCTTGCTACTGGCGGCTTTGCGTTGGGCGCTGAATTTCCACAGGGACAGGGCGGCGGCATAAAGCTCATCCACATGACGGTCCGATAATTCCTCCGGCGAGGCATGTCGATAGAGATCCTCGATAAAGCGGGTAAAGCCGGTGAGTTGCCCGGATTTTAGCTTTTCGGTGGCAAAATCGGTAACGGCGTCAATTCTGAGTTTTTTTTGTGTCCAGCTAGTCACATCTTTATCCTTTGATCACACGGTATGTGTTTGGGGTTTTATAAAAGGTCATGTTTTTTGCTCTTTGGCAAATTTGGCAAGTATTCGGTTTAGCATTGCCCGGTCTTTATCCAGTATTTTAAGGACATCCATTTGGGGTCCGTTCCGGCGGCCAAGCAACAGGCAAAATTCATTTTGGTCATCGTCTTGTTGGTCCAGATCAAATTGGGCAACCGGGGCGATCTGGTCCAGAATTTTATAATCCGGGATATTTCGTCCCTCTGTGCCGCTCCGGCTATTACGTTCGGCAAGAACGCATCCCTTGATTCCGCCGGGAAACTGGTCCAGAAAGTCTGGTAAGCGCGTCCCGTTCTGATCATTTTTTACGGCGTATGACAGGGCAGCGGCATATTCGGTGATCCGGGTTTTGTCATAATCCCGGCCAAAGCATAATTTCAGAATGGGGGTGAAGGGCGCACGCTTTTGTGCCTTCAGTCCTTCGGCGTCCAAAAGCTGTTGATAGCTGTTCGGATGGGCGGCGCACAGGACATAAAAATCCAGAACCGCGCCCAGTGTTTCATATAATGACCGTCGGGAGCGTTGATCTGTCGGGCTTTGTCCATGAACCAGTTTGCGGCAGGCTTGCAGGGTTTCCTGTAACAAAGGAGCGCCGCTGTCATTATCCTGAGATGGGATGTCTTCTTCGTTGGTTGTTTCTTTGGCCGCAAGGGCCTCTTCCTCACTGATCCAGCGGATGGCGCCCAGAATGAAATTGATATTTTCGCCGTCATCGCTGAAGGGCAGTAAAATTCCCCGATAGAGGATTTTTTCCCGAGCTTTGTTTTTGAATTCCGCATCAAAGGATATGGGAGCTTTGTTGGCCAGAACTTCCATATAATGGTCGGTGATCCGGCTGAGCAGGCTGCGGCGGGGAATTTCGCTGATGCCTTTCAGGGTCAGGTCTTGATCCAGATCATCGCTTAAAAGTTGGCCGATAACCTGTAAAGTTGGTTCATCGTCCGGATCCCGCAGATCAATAAGAACCATGTTGTTTTTATAGGCGGCAATATCACCGGGAGACAGGGCTTTCAAGGGAGGAATGCCACAGTCGTCCGCCAACCCGAACCAATAATTATATAATTGGAAGGTTATTCTTTGTTCCTGGCCTTCAAATTCCGCAGGATTCATTATCCTATATTCCCTGACTTTGGCCCAGACATCTGATGATGTATCGACTCAAATTATGGTACAAATACGCCTACCAGACAACTTTTTCCAGCTAATATTTAACCCTAAAGCGTAAATATCCTGTAAATATTTAATTATTAATGGACCGGAGGGTATATCAGGGGGGACAGGGGGCGTTATTTTACCAGCGAAACCATTTTTGAATAGCAGGACAGGCACATGTTGCGGATAACATTTCGGGCTTCATTCAGGGAATAATGATAGCTGATGGCAAGGGGGACATTGGTGAGGTCTGCCATGGCCCGGTATAATCGTTGCATCTGTATTTTCATGGGATCTGATGTAGAGAAGCTGACGACAAATTTCTGTATGTGGGCATGGGATGCTTTTTCCATGAGCAACCGCGCGGTTTGGTAGTTAATTTCGCTTTCAAATCTTTTTTCGTCAATAAGGATATAGAGTTGTTCTGCGTCTTTTGCTTCACCGGCAACCTGGTCAAAGAAAAAAACCCAGTCGTCATTCATGACCGGTCCGGTCAACCGCGCCTCCACAAGAGCATATATATTGGTCGTCTTTAGGCTATAAGTGATGTTCATTGTCTATTTCCCAGAAAACTCAACTCATATGAATGATAGGACAGACAGAGGGCGGCGTCCTATCAACCTTAATCACAATTGAGTGAGTAAATCCGGGCCCTTATCCCATAAAGGCAATGGTTACCTTATTGACTATAAGGGCGATCAGATAGGCCAGCGCAAAAAGATAGCTGGTCATGAATATGGTCCAGCCCAAGCTGTTGGTCTCGCGCCGGACCGTGGCGATGGTGGCAAAACACTGGGGCGCGTAAACATACCATGCCAGAAAGGCAAAGGCGGTAGATAAGGGCCAGCCATTCTGGATCACGGTACGCAATCCCTGTTCAACCTGCCCCTCATTCCCTTGCAGGGCATAGACCGTACCCAACGCGCCAATGGCCACTTCGCGGGCGGCCATACCGGGGATCAGGGCAATGGATATTTCCCAGTTAAAGCCCAGCGGCTCAAATATATGCTGCAGTCCACGCCCTAGAATACCGGCAAAGCTGTAAAAAATATCAGGCTCCGTCGCCCCCAGCGGTTTTTTGGGATATTGAGCCAACGCCCATAGGCCAATGGCGGAATATAAAATAATGGTCCCCGCCCGCTTCAGGAAAAAGACTGCCCGTTCCCACAGGTTCATCAGCAGATGTTTCAGGACAGGCAGTTGATATTTGGGCAATTCCATAAGGAGCGGTTGCGGCACGCCCCGGGTCAGGGTCATTTTCAGCACTGCCGCCACAATCAACGCGCTGACGATGCCCGCAAGATACAGGCCAAATAATACTATGCCTTGAAGCCCGAACAGGCCGAAAATTATCGGATCATTGGGCACGACAGCCCCGATGAGCAGGGCATAAACCGGAATTCGGGCGGAACAGGTCATCAGGGGGGCGATCATGATGGTGGTGATCCGGTCCCGGTGATGCTCAATGGTACGGGTTGCCATGATGCCGGGAATGGCACAGGCAAAGCTGGACATCAGCGGAATGAACGCCCGTCCATTCAAGCCGACCATAGCCATAAGCCGGTCCATGATAAAGGCGGCGCGCGCCATATATCCTGTGGCCTCCAACGTGAGGATGAAGGCAAAAAGGATTAAAATCTGTGGCAGGAAAACCAGTACACTACCGACCCCGGCAATGATGCCATGAACCAGCAGACTTCGGAACCAGTTATCAGGCATGACCTGAATGATATAATTCTGAAGGATATTAAAGCCGTTTTCGATAAAGGCGATGGGGGCCTCGGCCCAGAAATAGACCAGCTGAAACATGCCAAACAGGGTAATGAAGAAAATGATGATGCCAAAGACAGGATGGAGCAGAATTTTATCCAGCTCCCGGGTGACTTTATGCTGGGTGCCTTCGGCAATGATGGCTTTTTCGGCAATCTTGCGCGCCTGTTTTTGTAAATCCCGTGTGGTGGGGGACGGGACAGCATCCTTTGGCGGGGTCAGGGCGGCGATAGATCGGGAAAGTTGTTTTTTTAAATTATCAAGACTGCTGCTGCGCACAGCAACGCTAGTGACCACGGGAAGGCCAAGCTCTTGTGACAGGACTTCCGGGTCAATGGTGATCCCGTCCCGTTTGGCTAGATCCTGCATATTGAGCACCAGAATAACCGGCAGGCCCAGATATTTCAGCTCCAGCGCCAGCCGCAAATGAACCCGCAGATTGGTGCTGTCAGCGACACAGAGCAGAATATCGGGACGACTTTCGCTTTTATGGGTGCCGGTGATGACTTGACGGCTCACCCGTTCGTCCAGGGTGCGGTCTTTCAGGCTGTAAATTCCGGGCAGGTCAATGAGGGTTACTTCTTTCCCCTCGGCGGTGATATATTTTCCCGATCGTCGCTCTACGGTGACGCCGGGATAGTTGGCGACTTTCTGGCGGCTGCCGGTCAGGCTGTTGAACAGGGAGCTTTTGCCGCAATTGGGACTGCCGATCAGGGCTATTTTTACTTTATGCATATTTATTGACTGCCCGTAACCTTTACCGCATTGGCTTCCATACGGCGCAGGGCCACCGTCATCTGGCCAATACGCACCGCCACCGGGTCCCGGGAAATGGGGCCCTCATGGAGGACCTTCACATCCAGCCCTTCCTCAAATCCGATTTCAAGCAAACGGTCTTCCAAGTCCCGGGCAAATTCCACATCATTACATCGATCGGCCTCAAACCCGATGATGGTGGCACAGTCGCCCTTTTTCATATCACTTAAATATTTCATATAATATATATGCACAGTTAATAATAATTATCAAGAACACCTACAGGATTTTTGTTAATTTGTAAATGATGAAATCGGTAATCCATTACTTATTTCAATTTATTT
>JAADFR010000053.1 GCA_013152755.1 Alphaproteobacteria bacterium | reverse complement strand
GTGACGTCAGCGTACAGGAATTTGGCGACCCCCGTGATGTCTCCATCCGCCTTCAGCATAGTGGGGAACTTACCCTTGATGAAGTGGTGGAGAAAGTTCGCGGTGCTTTGGCAGAGGTTGTTCCTGGTGAGGTCAGCTATCGTAGTATCAGTACGGTCGGACCGAAGGTTTCGGGCGAGCTGATTGAAAGCGGTATATTGGCCGTTCTATATGCTATTGGGGCTGTTTTGATCTACATCTGGCTGCGCTTTGAGTGGCAGTTTGGCATGGGGGCGGTGATTGCCCTTGTCCATGATGTGATATTGACCATTGGGATGTTCTCAATTACCGGGATGGAGTTTAACCTGTCCACCATTGCCGCCATTCTGACCATTGTGGGTTACTCCCTCAATGATACGGTGGTTGTGTATGACCGGATTCGGGAAAATCTGCGGAAATTCCGTAAGAAACCCATGCCGGAGCTCCTGACACTTAGCATTAATGACACCCTGTCCCGGACGGTTATGACCTCCCTGACGACCCTGATTGCGTTGGCATCCCTGTTTTTCCTTGGTGGTGAGGGCATACATGGCTTTTCTGCGGCCATGATCTGGGGTATTTTTGTGGGAACCTATTCTTCCATATTTATCGCATCCCCTATCCTGTTATGGGTAGAACTGCGGCGGGAACCAGATTCTTCACTGACCCCCGGCATGGAAGTATTGCCACCTAAAAAGGGCTGATACAGTGGAATTCAAAGAGGTTACTTCTCAGGACGAAACCGCCATCTCTGCATATGGGGACGGCGGTTTTCGTATTGGGGAACAACGCAGTTCAGGCTCCATCCTGTTAACCCCCAAAGGCTATTACCCATGGGTCGCCACAGATGTGGCATCTATAACGTTGGACAGTTTGCAACGGGTTACTGATCAAAAGGCTGATATTGATATTTTGCTCATCGGTATGGGGAAAGCTATGGCCTTTTTAAACAAGGACCTCAGAGCAGCCTTGGAAAAGATAGGTGTTTCAGTAGATGTGATGGCCACCGGAGCCGCCGCCAGAACCTATAATATCCTGCTTGCCGAAGGCCGTAAAGTCGCGGCCGCTTTAATCGCGGTGTGAATGAACCCCGGCCCGAAAGCCGGGGTAAATTGGGTATATCCTAAAGCCCGGGAGGGTTCTGTGCTGAAATCATGGAAAACAGCATAGGAATGGACATTAAGGTATTGGCGCGGGAGAAAAGCATGGCCCGGCGTCCGGCGGCGGGCTTGGCATCGGCATCCGCTTCAACAATACCAAGGGCAATTTTCTGCGCCGGCCAGATAACAAACCATACATTGAAAGCCATAATCAGGCCCAGCCACATACCAAAACCAATGTCAGGCCGTTGCAGGGTCAAAGCCTCATGAGCATAGCCATTTAAATGGGCCAATATCAAACCGAATAATACAGTTCCGGCGGCGCCCCAACGGAACCAGAACAGGGCTTCCGGTGCGATAACCTTGCTGATGGCCGGTTTCTGCTCATCAGGGATTTTCGGCATGCTGGGGATTTGAACAAAGTTGAAATACCACAATATGCCAATCCACATGACCCCACTAAGTACGTGCAGATAGCGCACTAAAAATACGATAAAATCTTCCATTTTATTGATCCACCCTTAATTCATTTTTTTCTGTATATCGGATACGGCTTTTTCAACGCCCGACTGATTCATATCTTCAAGTTTATTCGTCGCAAAGACCATAATGATGGTCAGGACAATGCCGGCAACGATTGTCATCGGCAATGATTCGAGAATTTTGCTCATTGTTCTTTCCTGTTGTTGATTAAATACCCTAAAATTGTTTCCGGATTCGCCAAAACCCCTCTATGAAACAATAATGCCCATTCAGGCCGGGCAAGATTAACAGTTTCTTTACCATGCGTCAAAATAATGCCACTCATTATTAAAAAGAAAAATGCATGTAAGTGGTTTATAGTGTTTATTGGAATGACACCAAAAGAGAAAAATGACTGAAAATACTGTAAATAACAACTATTGCCGTGATGTTGTGGCCAGATTTGACCATGACCGGCATCTGATTACCCTTTATGCCCCGCAAGATAAACGGGGGGCACTCTGTGCGCTTTATGCCTTTAATTACGAAATTTCCAGAATCAGGGAATCCGTATCGGACCCCATGTTGGGAGAAATCCGCCTGCAATGGTGGCATGAAGCCATCGATGATATTTATGACGGAAAAGTACAAAAACATGACGTAATGACACCACTTGCCGAGGCCATTTCATTATATCAGCTACCGAAAGACAGAGTGATGGATGTTTTAGAAGGGCGCAGGCAGGATCTCTATGATGATCGCCCGGAAAATCTGATGGCATTGGACGATTATCTGAGTTTGACGGCAGGAAGTCTGACCTGTCTTGCGGTTCGAATTGCCGGGCAGAGGGATATTGATGATCTGGCCCATATGTTGGGTATCGCCTGGGGATATGTCGGTATAATCCGGGCTATACCGTACCATTTGTCTTTGAAAAAAAGCTATATGCCGCAGGATTTAATGAAAAAACACGGGGCGGGTTCAGCCAAGTTTTTAAACCCGGACTATCCTGGTGTTTTTCAGCCGATCATTAAGGCAGTTTGTCGGGAGGCGGAACAAAAGCTTGAGCATATAGCACAGGAAAAGAAGCGCATTAATGCTGATTCCCGGTCGGTTTTTTTACTGTCTTCCTTATGCAGAAGCTATCTTAAAACCATCAGGAAAGCCGACTATAATCCCTTTAAACTAGAGGAAACGGCAGGGGCCTTTGGCCGCCAGTGGCACTTGCTGAAAGCGGCCTTGTTTAACCGGATTTAGTCATGTTCAGCCATTCAGCAAGGGCATCCAACGCGCGCAGGGATTTGGCGGGTTTACGCTCTTTACGTTTTATTTTCTTACCGTCCAACACCGGCATGATGCCGAAGTTGATATTCATGGGCTGAAAATTCTTCCGCGCGCCAGCTCCGGGAATCTGGCCTCCGGTAATATAATGGATCAAGGCCCCGAATGCGGTGGTGATCGGCGGGGCAGGGATCTCGCACCCTTTGCGCTCACTGGCGGCAAAGCGTCCGGCCATTAATCCCATGGCGGCACTTTCCACATAACCCTCAACACCACTGATCTGTCCGGCAAAGCGCAGGCGAGGCTGGGTTTTAAGGCGCAGGTTGCTGTCCAATAGATTAGGACTGTTGATGAAGGTATTACGGTGCAGACCACCAAGCCGGGCGAATTTTGCTTTCTCTAACCCCGGAATTTTCTGAAAAGTCTCCACCTGTGCGCCGTATTTCATCTTGGTCTGAAAGCCGACCATATTATAGAGCGTGCCCAGCTTGTTATCCTGACGGAGTTGCAATACCGCATAGGCCTGTTCTCCCGTATGAGGGCTGATCAGGCCGACGGGTTTCATGGGACCAAACCGCAATGTCTCACGGCCCCGTTCCGCCATGACCTCTATGGGCATACAGCCATCGAAATAGGGGGTATTCTTCTCCCAATCCTTATAGTCATATTTTTCGGCGTCAATCAGGTCATCTATGAGGGCTTCATAATTTTCCCGGGACAGGGGCAGGTTGATATAATCCGCCGTATCGCCCTTGTCATAACGGGATTGATACCATGCGGTAGAGAAATCAATACTGTCCTTATAGATGATCGGGGCGATGGCATCAAAAAAGGCCAGCTCATCTTCGCCCGTCATATCAAGAATAGAATGGGCAAGGGCATCAGAGGTCAGAGGACCGGTGGCAATGATTACATTATCCCAGTCCGCTGGCGGGATGGTGGTTATTTCCTCCCGCACCATGGTGAACAGGGGGCTAGATTCCAGTTTTTCCTGAACCGTGGCACTGAACCCGTCCCGGTCCACGGCGAGGGCACTGCCAGCGGGGACGGTGTTTTCCTGTGCCGCCGTCATGATCAGAGAATCACAGCGGCGCATTTCTTCGTGCAACAGGCCCACCGCATTATTTTCATAGTCATCAGAGCGGAAACTATTGGAACAGACCATTTCCGCCAGACCATCCGTCTTATGGACATCTGTCTTGCGCACAGGCCGCATTTCATGGAGGATAACCGGGATTCCCTGCTCAATGATCTGCCATGCGGCCTCTGTTCCGGCAAGGCCGCCGCCGATGATATGTATCTCTTTATATGTCATGGGCGGGTCATATCATCTAACCGGGGCAGGGGCCATAAAAAAAACGTCTGCTTTCTGGGTAAAAGCAGACGTTTTCGTTATGGAGATTTGTATAAGTTAGTAAGTTGGGTCGTATCAGATATGGTTGGGTATCTGCTACAGGTAAAATATACTATCGTTATGGTTAACAAATGGTTAATTTTAATAAGAAATATAACAAAATTCTATATATAATTTTTAAGGTATTGACCTGTATAGCTTTTTTCGACTGAAATAATCTTTTCCGGTGTCCCTTCGGCCAGGATATAACCACCGCCATCACCGCCCTCCGGCCCCAGATCAATGATCCAGTCGCAGGTTTTGATAACTTCCAGGTTATGTTCAATGATGACAACCGTATTGCCCTGATCCACAAGCGCGTGGAGAACTTCCAGCAGTTTCTTTATATCCTCAAAATGCAGGCCCGTGGTCGGCTCATCAAGGATATAAAGGGTGCGTCCGGTCGATCTCTTGGATAATTCCTTGCTGAGCTTCACCCGCTGTGCCTCGCCGCCGGACAGGGTGGTCGCGGCTTGCCCGACCTTGATATAGCTCAGGCCCACCTTTTCCAATGTTACCATCTTGTCCCGGATGCTTGGCACGGCGGCAAAGAATTTGGCGGCTTCCTCCACGGTCATATCCAATATGTCGGAAATGGATTTGCCCTTGAATTTTATTTCCAGCGTTTCCCGGTTATACCGCTTGCCCATACAGACATCACATTGAACATAAACATCCGGCAGGAAGTGCATTTCAATTTTGATCAGGCCGTCACCCTTACAGGATTCACAGCGTCCGCCCTTCACATTGAATGAAAAACGCCCCGGTTTATAGCCTCGCGCCTTGGCCTCGGGTAGGCCGGCGAACCAGTCCCGGATCGGGGTGAAAGCCCCGGTATAGGTGGCCGGGTTTGAGCGCGGCGTACGGCCAATAGGCGACTGGTCAATGTCCACCACCTTGTCAATAAATTCCAGACCCAGAATATCCTTATGGGGGGCAGGAATATTGCGGTTATTATTTAATTTACGCGCTACTCCTCGATAGAGCGTATCCACGGTCAGGGTGGATTTACCACTGCCCGATACGCCAGTGATGCAGGTCATGGTGCCCAAGGGAATGGCGGTGGTGACATTATTCAGATTATTGCCCGTGGCCCCCTTAATGACGATTTCTTTACGCTTGCGCCCCGCCATATGACCCTTGCGCCGTTCCGACGGCACCGGAATGGACTTTGTGCCTGACAGATATTGGCCGGTCAGGCTGTCTTTGTTGTCCAGAATATCCTGCAATGTTCCCTCGGCAACGACCTCCCCGCCATGCTCGCCCGCGCCTGGTCCCATATCTATTATATGGTCGGCGTTGCGGATGGCGTCCTCGTCATGCTCAACCACCAGAACCGTATTGCCCATATCCCGCAGGTTAAACAGGGTTTCCAGCAACCGGTCATTATCCCGCTGATGCAGGCCGATGGATGGCTCATCCAGCACATATAACACGCCCGTCAGGCCGGAACCGATTTGTGAGGCCAGCCGGATACGTTGGGATTCGCCGCCGGACAGGCTGCCAGATTTGCGGGACAGGTTAAGGTAATTCAGGCCTACATTATTGAGGAACCCCAGCCGTTCGCTGATTTCCTTGAGCACCCGGGCGGCAATCTCCTGATCCTTGCCGCTGAGCTTGGCGGGTAGCTGTTTAAACCAGGCAAAACTGTCGGCAATGGAAAGTTCGGTAATCTGACCGATATGCTTGTCGTCAATTTTGATCACAAGAGCTTCTTTTTTTAGCCGGTATCCGCCGCAATCCTCACATTCTGAGGCACTCTGGTATTTACCCAGTTCCTCACGCATCATATTGCTTTCGGTTTCCCGCCAGCGCCGTTCAATATTACCGATGATACCTTCAAAAGGCTTTTCAACCTTATATTCTTTGCGGTCATCGCTATAGATCATTTCGATGATTTCATCACCACTGCCATAGAGAATGACATCCTGTACTTTTTGGTCCAGTTTTGCCCACGGATAATTGGTTTTAAATTTGTAATGTTTGGCAAGGCTTTTCAAGGTCTGGGCGTAATAGGGGGCGTTGGACTTGCTCCACGGGGCAAGGGCGCCCTTGTCCAGGCTTTTCGTCTTGTCCGGCACCACAAGATCCGGGTCAAAATAGAGCTTTTTGCCAAGGCCGTCACAGGCTGGGCAGGCCCCGAACGGATTGTTAAAGGAAAACAGGCGCGGTTCAATTTCTTCTATGGTAAAGCCCGATACCGGGCAGGCGAATTTTGCTGAGAATAATATCTGTTCCCCCACCATATCGCCCCCGGCATATTCCGCAATGGCCAGCCCGTCAGCCAGATCAAGAGCTGTTTCCATACTGTCTGCAAGGCGGGTTTCAAGGTCGGGGCGGACCACGATCCGGTCAACCACCACCTCAATATCATGCTTGATTTTCTTGTCCAGCGCGGGGATGTCTTCAATTTCGTAAAATTCGCCGTCAATCTTGACCCGCTGAAAGCCCTGACGCTGTAATTCGGCAAATTCCTTACGATATTCACCCTTGCGGCCGCGCACAATGGGCGCCAGCAGATATAGCCGTGTGCCTTCATCCAGTACCATGACCTTATCCACCATCTGGCTGATGGTCTGACTTTCAATGGGAAGTCCCGTGGCCGGGGAATAGGGCACCCCGATGCGGGCATAAAGCAGACGCATATAATCATAGACTTCCGTCACGGTCCCCACGGTAGAGCGCGGGTTCCGCGACGTGGTTTTCTGCTCAATGGAAATGGCCGGGGACAGACCGTCAATATGATCGCAATCCGGCTTTTGCATCAGCTCCAGGAACTGACGCGCGTAGGCCGACAGGCTTTCCACATAACGGCGCTGACCCTCCGCATAGATGGTGTCAAAGGCCAGTGACGATTTGCCGGAGCCACTCAGCCCCGTAATTACCACCAGCTTATCCCGGGGAATTTCCACATTGATATTTTTCAGGTTATGTTCCCGCGCACCCTGTATGGAAATCTTGGTCAGCATAGTATTTGATACTTCTTTTTATAATAACATAAGAGCAATTTGGCGTTTTTTCGCAATAAGTCAAGTTCTTATTTTGTTCTCATTGAAATTCATGATAGTTATGTATATGGTGAGGTCAAGTTAATCAATCAACGTTAGGAAATAAATATGGCCGGTAGTGTCAACAAAGTAATACTTATAGGGAATTTGGGCCGGGATCCCGAGGTACGCCATACTCAGGACGGCAAGCCGGTGGTGACCCTGAATCTCGCCACCTCTGAAACCTGGAAAGATCGTAATTCAGGGGAACGAAAAGAGCGTACTGAATGGCACCGGGTGGTCATTTTTAACGAAAATCTATGCCGTGTGGCCGAACAATATTTGCGTAAAGGGTCCACGCTTTATATCGAAGGTGCTTTGCAGACCCGCAAATGGACCGACAATGCTGGGGTTGAAAAATATACAACCGAGGTCGTTCTGCAACGCTTCCGGGGCGAACTGACTATGCTTGGCGGCCGGAATGACGGCGGCGGCGCACCATCAGGCGGCGGTGATTACGGCGGCTCTTCATCCGGCGGTGACGGCGGGGGCAGCTCATACGGCGGCGGATCGTCCGACCTTGATGACGAGATTCCCTTCTAGGATTCTTTTTGATAAAAATCACCAACAGCATATCTGTCCATGAGGATGAGATAGAGGAGCATTTTATACGCTCCCCCGGTCCCGGTGGTCAGAATGTCAACAAGGTGGAAACGGCGGTGCAAATCCGTTTTGATGCGGCTAACTGCCCGACCATAAAGACGGAAGTCTTTGACCGCCTAAAGAAAATATCAGGCCACCGCATGACTGCGGGCGGCCTGATTGTCATTACGGCCAATCGTTTCCGCAGTCAATTGAGAAACCGTGAAGACGCCCGCGCCCGTTTGGTCGACCTGATCAGGCAGGCCGCAGTCCCACCCAAAATGCGCCGCGCCACCAAGCCCAGCCGCAATGCCAAGGCAAAACGTGTGGAAAGTAAGAAAAAACGCGGCGTTCAGAAAAAGCAACGCCAGAAGAAAATTTCCTTTGACTGAGGCTTTTTATGGCGTATTTGCCCTAACCAGATAAAACAGGCAGTCCTTTTTGGCTATTTCCGGCCGGGGGGTAACCATAAAAAGCCGTAAGGGCTGTGATGTATAAAGCTTGTCCTGTTTCACGTAAAACAGGTCACCTTTAATATCATGGCCACAATCATCTATAGCCGAAAAATAGCCCAACCCCTTTGGCCCAACCCAGCCGAGGCATATATTTTCTGGCGTTATACCAAAATTATATTTTTCTATATCCGGGTAAAGGGTGATGTTGCTGTCAGCCACTGGATGATCAGCATAACAGATGCTAACATTATCCCGGATTTCAAAACGCAGAGGATGCTTGTATATATCTGGCTGAGGGGCGCCATTCTTACGGAACAGATTTTCGCCTGTGGTCAACCACTCTAAAGCCGAAAGGGCCTTTTGATCCGCCTGAAAGTCAGAACTGCCGCCACATTCAAGGGTTATAATCGGGCACCCAAGATCGGCCTCCATTAATGCCCCTAAATGTAATTCGGTGAGAATCAGGCGGTGGGAAAAATTCTTCGCCAGATTGACATAGTTCGTATTCAGGCTTGTGGTCACGGCAAAATCAGGCCCGGCCCCGGATGTATTATGCATATCAATAACCGCTTCGGGCGTAAGGTCGCGAATACGGTGCAAGATTTCCTCGGCCAGTTTTCCGTTTGTGCTGTCATAGGGTGGGCGGAAACAGCGATTCATATCCGGCGTATCCGGTAAATACCGATGTGAGAATTCCGGTTCAAGCAAAGCCGCCTCCACCGAGCATATAAGGCAGCTTAAATTGGTCAGTGGTGCCTTACGCCCGGGGTTGGCAAGCCAATTGAACAGGGCCTTGGTGCCTGATGGCTCATTGCCGTGGAGGAGGGTGGTTAGCACTCGGGTTCGATTGTTATCCTGGCCCGGAATATCAATCCATGTGGGGCCATTTAAATTACAGAGAAATTCTTTCACACTGTGGCCAATTTTCTCACACCTCGGGTTCGGCCATATATCAATTGTATTCCGCATCAGGGGGGCAGGCTCCATTCGATCAAGGATTTACCGCTTTCCTGTTGCTCAATATATTTTTGGGTCATAGCGTGGCAGGCTTCTGTACGGCTTGCCCCCAGTTGAGTATATTTTTCCAGCATCATCAACTGCCATCGGGCTCCTGTCATCTCCTCATTAAGCCTGTCTTCCACATTGGAACGATATTTTTCAATTTCTGCGTCATCCAGCCCCAACCTGTCCAGCCCTTCGACCATTTGGGGTAAAAGCGACTTTATAACGGTGTTAACAGGTTGTTCCTTTGGACAGCTTTGGCCTCTTTCGGGCCACAGGATATGGGCGTCCAGTCCGTTCTGGGCCGCCCGGTAAAAATTATGCTCTGCAAAGCGGAACGGCATTGACGGTAAAATATCTGGCATATGATCACGCATGGCTACCGTCAGACCGACAAAAAAGGCGGCATTTGCCATCATATCAAAGGTCGTCGGGCCGGAAGGAAGCGCGCGCATTTCAATACGTAAATGCCCCCCATCTGTCGATGAATAGACGGCCCTGTTCCATGGCCATGTGGTTCCCATATGTAACTTTAATTCATTTAAAGCCGGGAGAATATCCGATGTCATGGCGGCGAGGGGATTTTGCCCACTTAACAGGGGTATTATGGGGGGATAGAGCGCCACCGTTTCGGCAAATAATTCATGGGCATCTTGCCGCACCCAGCCATGACCAAAAGACACCCGTGAGGGTTGGCGCCATTCCACGCTGCCCCGCAGGCGGCTGTCGATGGATTGTTTAAACAGGGCAATGCGGGTTTCCTGCCATAACCTGTGGCCCAGTAACAGCGGTGAATTTGCGGATAGGGCCACGGCCAGCGGGGTTACGAATTGGGCCGCATTAAAGCTGTTGGCAAAATTATCCGGCGCTATGCGCAGATGTAACTGAAACGACGTATTGGCCCCTTCCAGCGTGACAAGGTCACTTTCCAGTTGAATGGGGTCGATACCGTTGATGTTGATTTTAAAGGGTTCCCCGCGCAAATTATGCAGGCCCTTATAGAGCATATGATAACGGCCCACATCCGTCATATTATCAGCCTGAAGATTGTCACTGTTCAGTGTGGGCAAAATGCCGATTGCGACGATCCGGGCGTTCTCCGTAGCGGCGGCCTGTGAAGCTTTGGCCAGTGCCTTATTGGCCTCCTGCTGCATTTTGGAGAAGGGGGTGCCGCTGGCCAAAACAGGGGCAAGATTATATTCCAGATTAAATTTATTCAGTTCATGCTGATACTGCTCATCATTCATCTGCCGTAATAGCTGATCATTAATGGGGGCCACATCACCATTATGATCAACAATATAGGTTTCCAGCTCCGCGCCGAGCGTCACAGGGCCTTCGCCAAAACCCGGCGTAGACAGCGTATTTCTCAGTGCCTTTAGACAGTCATAGAGCCTGACTGAAAAATCCTCATAATCCTTAGCCGTAAATTCAGTGACCTCAATATCTATCCCCATAGTAACCTCAATCAGTTATCTATATTGGCTAGAGCGTAAGCCAAAACCGGAAAAATATTATTGATTTATATCTAGGAATTGATTCTTTCCAGTTCTGGCCAAGTCTGTGCTTGAAGTGATGGGCGTTATTGCGTATTTTGCCGCTGTCGCCTTAACATTTACGATCATCCAGAAGGATTAGACCAATGGCTTTTATTGCTGACTCCCTGAACCGGGTAAAACCATCCCCAACCATTGCCGTATCTACCAAGGCCGCAGAATTAAAAGCCGCCGGGCGCGATGTAATCGGGCTTGGGGCAGGGGAGCCTGATTTTGATACGCCGGATAACATCAAAGAAGCCGCTATACAGGCCATTTGGGACGGCAAGACAAAATATACCCCGGCAGACGGTACGCCTGAGATAAAGAAAGCGGTTTGCTTGAAATTCAAGCGGGATAATGGTCTGGATTATCAACCAAATCAAATCACGGTGAATAACGGCGGCAAACATACGATCTATAATGCCCTGGTGGCCACGCTTAATCCGGGGGACGAGGTTGTTATCCCGACTCCATATTGGGTATCCTATCCGGACATGACCATATTAGCGGGCGGCACGCCCGTATTTGCCGAGGCAACCATTGAAGATAATTTCAAATTGCGTCCCGATGTATTGGAAGCCGCCATCACCGACAAAACCAAATGGGTGATTCTAAATTCCCCCAGCAACCCGTCCGGGGCGGCCTATAATGCCACGGAAATGAAGGCTTTAACCGATGTGTTGCTTAAATACCCCCATGTATGGGTCATGGTGGATGATATGTATGAACATATTGTCTATGACGATTTTGAATTTGTTACCCCGGCACAGGTTGAACCTAAATTGTATGAGCGCACCCTGACCATTAATGGCGTGGCCAAGGCCTATGCCATGACCGGCTGGCGCATTGGCTTTGCCGGCGGCCCTGTGGAGCTGATTAATGCCATTCGCAAGGTGCAGTCTCAGAGCACCTCAAACCCCTGTTCCATATCACAGGCCGCCGCTGTGGAGGCCCTGACCGGTACCCAGCATTTTCTGAAAGAAAGGGCCGAGGTATTTAAAGGCCGCCGGGATATGGTTGTAGAGATGTTGAGTGAAATAGACGGCATGATCTGCCCGAAACCGGAGGGGGCTTTTTATGTTTATCCCTCAATCGCCGGATTGATCGGCAAAAAAACACCGGACGGCAAGGTGATTGAAAATGATCTTGATTTCTGTACCTATATTCTGGAGGCAGAGGGCGTTGCCGCCGTGCATGGCGAGGCCTTTGGCCTATCCCCTCATTTCAGGGTGTCCTATGCCACCTCTGATGAAGCCTTGATCGAGGCCTGCAAGCGCATCAAACGGGCCTGTGAGGCGCTTAGCTAATATATGACCATTGATCTTGTTATCTTTGACTGTGATGGTGTGCTTGTGGACAGCGAGCCACTGGCCAATGAGGAATTGAGAAAGGCTCTGGCGGAGCAAGGCCTTGACATGAGCTTTGACGAGGTGGTGGAAACTTTCGTCGGCCTGTCCATGAATAAGGTTGTTAGCATTGCCGGGGGTAAGCTTGGCCATGATTTGCCGGATGATTTTCTGGACCGCCTTCAGGTTAAGACCTTTACCGCCTTTGAACAGAGCTTGAAACCTGTTGAGGGCATTCGTGATATATTGACGCAATTACAGGATATGCCGCAAGAAATATGCGTTGCCTCCAGCGGATCATTTGAAAAAATGAATATGACTTTGGGACTCACAGGCCTCAAAGGATTCTTTCAGGATAATATTTTCAGTGCCAGTCAGGTAAAGCGCGGCAAACCCTATCCCGATTTATATTTATATGCCGCTGAGCAGATGGACAGCGACCCGGCGCGCTGTCTGGTTATAGAGGACAGCCTGCCCGGCGTTCAGGGGGCTGTTGCCGCCGGGATGGATGTGCTGGCCTATTCCGTGAGGGGGCAGAGCCAACGTCTTGCAATCGCTGGCGGAATGGTGATCTCCCGCATGGATGAAGTGATAGAGTATCTGTTATAGGCCTGCGTATTATAGAGGGCTATATTGCACTGCAATATCTTGACGTGCAGGCAAAAAAAATGCCGGGTTAAAAAACCCGGCAAGTTAAAATATAGGGAGGCTTCATGTCTAGGGAGACAATGAAACGGCTATGCTCCATAAAGGGGAGGACTAAAGAGCATAGCGAGCTGAAAAAACTAGGGAGAATTTTCAGCGTGATGCTGCGTCGCAACATCTGAGTATCAATATATAGATTAACTTAGCCTTTACCATATCTAATCTTACAATGCAGCCATGCGCAGTGTGCATAGCTAGGATAGGTAAATTTAAAACTGGCTGCCTTTAAATTGCTTTTTAATGAATTCACGAAACACCTGAATCCGGCGGGAATTGCGGGCTTCCTGCGTATAAACCAGATATGCGGGAAATTCTGGGCCATCGAAGTCCTTTAATATCTGCACAACATTTGTTGACCCCTTAACCAGATAATCGGGCAGGGCCGCGATGCCCAGGCCACTTTTAATGGCCTGCAAAACGCCGTAAATACTGTTGATTCGTAATATGGGCGTTCTTTTCTCCCCATCTTCCCGGTTTAATATCCAGTCAATGTCCCGACTTGGCCCGCGAACCACATCGCCGTAAGTGATAAGGTCGTGATCGTCCAGATCGTTTATTGTCTTTGGCCGCCCTTTGCGACTCAGATACTCCGGGGAGGCATAGAGATGATGATGGAAGACAGCAATTTGCTTCTGAATAAGGTCTAACTGATGAGCTGTGCGAAAACGGATCGCTACATCTGCCTCACGGGTGGTCAGATCAAGATCGCTGTCATTAACCAAAAGCTGCACATGGATTTCCGGGTATTTTTCGATAAAAAGCCGGATATGGTTGATCATCCATGTGGAACCAAAGCCGGATGTGGTGGTGACTTTCAACTCACCGCGCGGCACGTCAGTGCCTTCTATGAGTTGCTGTTCTGTTACATGGATTTTTGAAACCACTTCCTCGGCGGTTTTAAACAGGGTTTCCCCTTCATCGGTAAGACTTAATCCCCGGGCGTGCCGGTTAAACAATACGGTGTTCAGGCTTTCTTCCAGCGCCCTGATCTGACGGCTGACCGCAGACTGACTGAGATATAATTTCTCACCGGCATGGGTAAAGCTACCCGATGACGCGACCACATGAAATATTCTTAATTTGTCCCAATCCATCCGTTTGCCCGTTTGCTATGTGTAAAAAATGAAGCTCTTTATAACGCTTTTTCCTTAATTTTCCGCAAGAAAAGATTCAGCCTCAAGAGCCGCCATACATCCCATGCCCGCCGCCGTAACTGCCTGACGGTAAATTTTGTCCGTCACGTCACCGGCCGCATAGACACCGGGAATATTGGTTGCGGTGCTATCCGGGGCTTTCAGGACATAGCCCTGATCATCCATATCCACCTTGCCCTTAAATATAGCCGTAGACGGTTTATGGCCAATGGCGATAAAAACACCGTGAGCCTGAAGGTCGCTTATCTCACCCGTCTTGACATTCTTGACTTTTGCACCTGTAACGCCGCCCATAGGGGGCTTATCGCCTACAATTTCCTCAATCACGCTGTCCCAGAGAACCTCTATTTTCTCATTGGCGAAAAGCCGATCTTGCAATATTTTCTCAGACCGGAGTTCGTTCCGGCGATGTATCAGCGTGACTTTTGAGGCAAAATTGGTCAGGAAGATAGCTTCCTCAACCGCCGTATTGCCGCCGCCCACCACAATGACTTCCTTACCCCGATAAAAGAAACCGTCACAGGTGGCACAGGCAGATACGCCAAAACCCTGAAATTCCTGTTCCGAAGGCAGGCCAAGCCACATGGCTTGGGCGCCAGTGCTGATAATAACCGTGTCACCGATATATATATCGCCGCTTTCCCCGGTACAGACGAAAGGCCGTTCGTCAAAATTAACGTCCATAATCATGTCGGTGATGATTTCCGCATTCACATTACGGGCCTGTGCCTCCATCTGTTCCATCAGCCATGGGCCTTGAATAGGGTCGGCGAAGCCAGGGTAATTTTCAACATCGGTCGTGATGGTCAACTGCCCCCCCGGCTGCATTCCCTGAACCACAATCGGGCTGAGATTGGCTCTGGCGGCATAGATCGCGGCCGTATATCCCGCTGGGCCGGAACCGATGATGAGGACTTTGGTATGGTGGGTTTTGGGCATATGTATTTTCCGTTATTTTTCAAAATATTAGGGACTTGAGTAGATTTAATGATGTTTGGCGCAAAATCAATCTTTGAATGACTAAAAATCAGCTAAAATTATATGTTAAATATGGCTTTTCCTTAAAGAATATTAACGAGTTTAATTCATTATTGCCGATCAAATGAACAAAAATTTAAAAGGGAATATGTTTTTCCTTCTAATTATACGGATTTGGGACTTTAGTGATATGGAAAAAATTACGAAAAATATTGGTTTAATAACCTCTGGTTTTAAAAGCTTTTTTTCTAATTTGACGCGCGATTCCGCTGGTATATCCGGCGTGATGTTAGCGATGTCATTGATTCCAACCATCGGGGTTATTGGGATTGCAACAGATGTGAGTCGGGCCTACATCGTGAAAACCCGCCTTGCCACCGCTTTGGATGCGGCCGCCCTAGCGGGGGGTAAGAATTTTTTCGACTCTGATCGGGAAGCACAAATCAAAAAATATTTTGATGCCAACTTTCCCTCCGATTTTTATGGCGCAACCGTAACCGGGCCGTTCGAGCTGGATGCTAATGGTAACAAGCTGCCGTCTGGCCATATATATAACCAGAATGATTCGGTTTTGAGATTAACCGCAGATGTATCTATTCCCACCACTTTCATGCGGATATTTCAGTTTAACCAGATGGATATAGGTAATGCCACTGAAGTGACACGGGAAACCTCGCTCCTTGATGTGGTCATGGCCATTGATATGTCTGGTTCCATGATGGCAACTGTTAGTGGATACGGTACATCAAACCCGGCAGACCGAAGAATTGAGCTGGCAAAAGTAGCCGCTTCTGACCTTGTTGATATATTATTTGGCAGTGCCGAAGAAAATGCGCTTCTTAATATCGGTTTGGTGCCTTGGTCCGGGAAAGTTAATGTCACGGAAACTGGTTCAGTATACGGCAAAGATGCCTCAGGTAATAACCTGCCAAGTTCATCCTTATATACTACTCAGAATGTTGCGGGTTCTCCCGATAATCCTTACCGCGAAGAATTCTACCGTTATGACAAACATAATGATGGTAATATCTGGGATGATTCCGATGACTTGGTATTGAAGAACTGGACGACTAAAGTCAGCAAAGTTTATTATGCCCATAATGCGCCATCGGTTCCTCTGTTAGCCAAACCACCTTCAGGCTGGAAAGGCTGTGTATATGCACGCTATGCCAGAGAAAAAAGCTATTATGACAGCCAATCCTACAGTGACTATAATGCGGAAAGCAATGCTGCCGATATGGTTGATGGCCCCTATCAACCAGTGGGGGGGCCTGCCTGGGTCGGGTGGTACCCAATGGGTAGCGAAGGTGAGAATAACAGCTGTGATCTGGGTAAATTGAATGGTGGTAACTATTCCTGCACAACCTGTCCAGCATTTGGTATCACACCTCTGCAACATTTTAAAACCCCCATTAAAAATGCTATTAATGACCTTAATATTCCAAATGGGTATTTTTACACCAATATACCCCAGGGACTTGCCTGGGCCTGGCGTACAATCACACCGGGCGTGCCTTTTGATGAGGCTACCGTTATTAACGATCCTACTTTTGTTAAACATAAAGCCATTATCCTGCTGACTGATGGTCAGAACACGGTTATTTCAGCCGATGCCTATAATGCCGGTTTTACATCGTCATCACGTCGGGATACCCGCCTGAAGGATTTGGCAGACGCTATTAAAAATCTGAATGATAATGATCCGGATAATGATAATGAAATATTGATCTATACGATCCAATTCGCCAACACCAGTTCAAGTCTGGTTAATTTGCTAAAATATGTGGCAACGAATGATGATTATTATTTCTATGCGCCGGACCGCGCGTCTTTGCAAACCGCTTTTAAGAAAATTGCCAAGGATTTATCCAACCTAAGGCTATCAAAATAAGTTTCTTTTAATACCCTGAAAAGGATGTGGCTCCGGTCACATCCTTTTTTTATTGTCTAAAATATATTTTTGCGTAATCTCTATGCAAATATCAAAAAACGAGCATGGAAATATGACAAATACTAATTTTCCGGATCTGGGCTATGGCGGACAGATTGAGTATTTAACAATGGCGGATGGCACCCGGATACGTACCGCATGCTGGCCTTCCAATGATAAGAGCAAGGGCATTGTTGTTTTCGTTAATGGTCACCGGGAATTCATGGAAAAATATACAGAATTTTTCCCCGATATTCTGGCCCGCGACTATGCCCTGTATGCCCTTGATAATCGAGGGCAGGGGCTGTCTGACAGGCTTCTTGATGATCGTTTAAAAAGCCATACTGAAACATTTGATGTATTCTCAAGTGACCTTAACGAATTTATTTCCAGATCCGTTTTGTCCGATAGCCGGGCACAGGCGATACCTATTTACCTGGTGGCACATTCCATGGGTGGGCATATATGCCTGCGATACCTGCATGACTATCAGGGCGTGGTCAGCAAGGCCATTATTATGGCACCAATGATTGAGTTTAATTTGGGAGGAGCCGTAATCGGTGCAATCCTTAAATTCTTAATTCGATTCGCCATTCGGCTGGGGTTTGCAGAAAAATTTGCTTTTGGCCAAAAGAACCCACCATCCAAGAGCCACAGCAGCATCAAACAAAAATTTCTGACCCATGATGATCGAAGGTATGCCGTAGAGGCAGAAATAATAAAATCTCGCCCTGACCTCTATGTGGGTGGGGCAACTTTTGGCTGGTTAAGTGCGGCCTTAGACAGTATTGAAAAGATAAGAACACCGGGTTATCTGAATAAAATTACTATTCCGGTATTGGCTGTTCTGGCTGGAAAAGACACAGTGGTTAATACGCAGACCAGCCTTAAAATATTCTCAGGGCAACCTAATTTTAAAGTTGTTACAATTGATGGTGCGCGCCATGAGATATACCGGGAAATCGATCAATACAGGGATCAGCTTTGGCGGGAAATTGATGGTTTTCTAGCTGTTGAGTAAATCCAGAACCTGCTCATGCAGTTTGGCTGTTGCCGAGGCAACAACCTGTCCACCATTGGATGCCGTTCCCCCATCCCAGCCTGTAATCATACCGCCAGCCCCTTCAATGATGGGGATCAAGGCTTGTATATCATAAGCTTCCAGACCACTTTCTATCACCACATCCATAAAACCCGCCGCAACCATCGCATAGGCATAACAATCATAGCCATTACGCACCAGTTGGGCTTTGTCTGCAACCCGGCCAAAAGCAATAGCATCCTCTGGGGTGGAAAAAAACTGGGTAGGGTCTGTCGTGGATACAGTGGCCTGTGATATTTCCATGCAGGTGCGGCTGTAAATGGCATCGTTATTTAGATACGAGCCCTTGGACGTACCCATATAACGTTCTTTCAAGTAAGGCTGGTCCAACATGCCGATAAAAGGCCTTTCCCCGTCATTCAGCGCAATCAGTGTCCCCCATGTGGGAATGCCGCAAATATAGGCGCGGGTGCCATCTATGGGATCAATGACCCAGGTATATTGCCTGTCCTTGTCGGAAGAGCTATTTTGCTCGGCCCCATGTTCTTCCCCCAAAATGTTATGATCAGGATAACGGCCCTTGATTAACTGGCGAATAGCATCTTCCGCTTGCCTGTCCGCCTGTGTAACCGGGTCATAGTCAAGGCCAAGCTTCCGGCCTTTATTTGTGACCTCAAGTGGTTTTTTGAACATGGGCAAGGTTGTTTGGGCCGCGGCATCAGCAAGCCTATTCAGAAAATCTGAATATTCTTTAATTTCTTCTGTACCGGGGGACCGACCCATTTTCTGGCTCCTTATTTCATATGGATACCATTGTGTCGGATAGTCGTCCGCTTTTGTCAAGAGACAAAGCTGGATTAATACTAAACCCCAATCCGGGGCTTACCATCTCGGGAAGGCCCAAAGCTTTTTTGCAGCATAACTGTGCTTTCTTCGGCAGCCGCAATAGCTTGACTTAACAGCCCAAGAATTTTGACGTTATTGTCCATAACATGCTGTGCTTCCGGCCGGTCATCTTCCATAATCTTGGTCGTTCGTAGGAAAATATCCTTGCGAATTATTTTAAGAATACCCTCCAGCTTATAGCCACTCGGATTATCATCAGTCACCAAAAAATGTGTCATTCAAACCGCCTGTAAATTCGTTAACTTATACCGCAGTATAGGAGAGACAAATTAAGGAGTAGTAAACTGGCCGTCAGGTCGCGGACCGCGCCGCTTTTTTCCGTTCGTGGGGGATAAGATGGCGTTTGCGCAAACGAATATTTTTCGGGGTTACTTCTACCAGTTCATCATCATTGATATAGGCAATGGCCTGTTCCAGTGTGAGCCTTTTTGGTGTCGTTAATTTGATTGCATCATCTTTGCCTGACGCCCGGATATTGGTCAACTGTTTGCCTTTAAGGACATTAACATCAAGGTCATTATCCCGGCTGTGTTCGCCGATAATCATGCCTTCATAGACTTCTTCCTGCGGGTCAATCATGATAACGCCCCGGTCTTCCAGATTCCACAGGGCGTAAGCCACAGCCTTGCCCATGCCCATAGAGATCAACACCCCGACCCGGCGGCCCGCTACCTTGCCCTTGTAAGGCCCGTAACTGTGATAGACCCGGTTCATAATGCCGGTGCCGCGCGTATCGGTCATAAATTCACCATGATAACCAATCAGACCCCGTGACGGCGCAAGGAAGGTAATCCGGGTTTTTCCCGTACCACTTGGTCGCATGTCGGTCATTTCCGCCTTACGCAGGCTCATTTTCTCGACCACAACGCCAGTATATTCATCATCCACATCAACCACAGCTTCCTCGAAAGGCTCCAGCCGCTCGCCCGTATCCGGGTCTTCTTTATAAAGAACCCGTGGGCGGGATATGGATAGTTCAAACCCTTCGCGGCGCATGGTTTCAATAAGAACGCCCAGTTGCAGTTCCCCGCGCCCGGCCACTTCAAAACCGTCCTTATTTTCACTTTCAGTGATTTTAATGGCCACATTGCCTTCGGATTCCAGCGCCAGCCTGTCGCGGATCATGCGGGTGGTGACCTTGGTGCCTTCGCGGCCTGCAAGCGGGCTGTCATTCACGGAAAAGCGCATGGACAAGGTGGGCGGATCAATGGGCTGTGCTTTCAGGGGAACCGTCACTTCCGGTACGCAAAACGTATCGGCCACGGTGCCAACGGATAATCCGGCAATAGAAATAATATCTCCGGCAATGGCATGATCGACCGGCACCCGGTCCAGTCCGCGAAAGGCCATTAGTTTACTGGCACGGCCCGTTTCAACCACATTGCCGTCCGGGTTTATGACTTTGATCTGGTCATTGACCTTGATTTTACCGCTTTGAATACGGCCAGTGACAACCCGGCCCAGAAAATTATCCCGGTCCAGAAGGGTCGCCAGCATGGTAAAGGGCAGGTCAATATTTTCCTTGGTCATCACGGCCGGTTTGTCATAATAATCCAGAATGGTTTCCAGAAGCGGGTCAAGGTTTTTACGCGGCCCATCCAGCTCATAATCGGCCCAGCCATCACGGCCAGAGGCAAATAATGTGGGGAAATCCAATTGCTCGTCACTGGCGTCAAGATTAACGAACAGGTCAAACACTTCATCATGTACTGCGTCCGGGCGGCGGTCCGGTTTGTCAACTTTATTGATGACAACAACGGGCTTCAGTCCAAGGGCCAAAGCTTTTGCAGTGACAAATTTGGTTTGTGGCATCGGCCCCTCGGCGGCATCGACCAGCAGGATTACCCCGTCCACCATGCTGAGAATACGTTCCACCTCGCCGCCAAAGTCGGCATGGCCCGGTGTATCAACGATATTGATGCGATGTTCCCGCCATTCGATAGAGGTACATTTGGCCAGAATAGTAATACCGCGTTCTTTTTCCAGATCCCCGCTATCCATGGCCCGTTCGTCAACCCGCTCGTTATCCCGGAACGTCCCGGCCTGCCGGAAAAGCGTGTCCACCAATGTGGTCTTACCATGATCAACATGGGCGATAATTGCAATATTACGTAATGACATCTGTTTTACCTTGGATAATGGGCCTGTATGCCGTACAAACAGGCGAAAATTCGGCACACTATACTGCCATTCTTTGTAAAGTCTATGTGAATCTATTAATAAGGAAAAATCTATGAAAGCCATGATCGTCAGGGAATGCGGGCCATTGGAAAATTTAAAACTGGAAACAGTTGCCGACCCCATCGCCCGTGATAATCAGGTGATCATAGATATAAAGGCCTGTTCGGTCAATTTTGCCGATAGTCTGATGGTGGATGGCAGCTATCAGGTGAAGCCGCCATTGCCCTTCAGCCCCGGCGTAGAAGTGGCCGGAATTATATCCGAAGTCGGCTCTAAAGTTTCCGGCTGGACGGTCGGTGACAAGGTGCAGGCTTTGACTAATTGGGGCGGTTTTGCGGAAAAAGTCGCTGTGGACACAGAGACCCTCTGCGCCCTGCCGGAAAATATGTCCTACGCCGATGCAGCGGCCTTTGTGGTGGCTTACGGCACCAGCCATGTTGCCCTTGATTACCGGGCACGGGTGAAAAAAGGTGACTGGCTTGTGGTTAACGGCGCTGGCGGCGGGGTGGGCCTGACCGCCGTTGAAATTGGCAATATGCTGGGCGCGCGGGTGATTGCCGCCGCCAGCACCGATGAAAAGCTGGCCATTGCCAAGACAAAAGGGGCTGAATTCACCATCAATTATACCACAGAGAATCTGCGGGATAAGATCAAGGAATATACCGGGGGCAGGGGGGCTGACGTGGTTTATGACCCCGTGGGCGGTGATATTTTCCGTCAGACTTTCCGAGCCATGGCGCCTGAGGGCCGGATGCTGGTCATCGGCTTTGCCAGCGGTGATATTCCGCAAGTGCCCGCCAATCACCTGTTGGTCAAAAACATTGAATTGATCGGTTTTTACTGGGGGGCTTATCGGGAATTCAAGCCCGAAGTGCTTCAAAATTCCACCAAACAGCTTTTTGATTGGTACAAAGAGGGTCGCATTACACCCCATATCAGCGGAACCTTCCCCCTTGATCAAACAGTCGATGCCATACGCGCTTTGCGCAATCGCACATCCTCCGGAAAAGTGATTGTGACCATGTCTTGACTTACTGAAATCAAAAATGTTACTCATGAGTAAGAAAATCTTCAATATTTAGTGAAAAGATCCCTAAAAACAACAGAGGACATTATGCAGGACATCCTTAACAAGCTTGAAGAAAAACGCAATGAGGCCCGCCTTGGCGGGGGCCAGAAACGCATTGATGCCCAGCATAAAAAAGGCAAACTAACCGCCCGCGAACGGCTCGATATTCTGCTCGATCCAAGTAGCTTTGAAGAATATGACATGTTCATGGAACATCGCTGTGTTGATTTCGGCATGGAGGAGCAGAAAATATCCGGTGACGGGGTTATCATCGGCACCGGCACCATCAATGGCCGCCTTGTCTGCGTTTTCAGTCAGGATTTCACGGTGTTTGGCGGGTCTTTGTCCGAAACCCATGCCGAGAAAATCTGCAAAATCATGGATATGGCTATCAAGGTGGGTGCGCCGGTCATTGGCCTGAATGACAGTGGCGGCGCCCGTATTCAGGAAGGGGTCGCGGCCCTTGCCGGCTATGCGGATGTATTTCAGAAAAATATCATGGCGTCCGGTGTGGTGCCGCAAATATCCGTGATCATGGGGCCATGCGCAGGCGGGGCGGTTTATTCTCCGGCCATGACCGACTTTATTTTCATGGTCAAGGACAGTTCCTATATGTTCGTCACTGGCCCGGATGTGGTCAAGACCGTGACCAATGAAACGGTAACGCAGGAAGAACTTGGCGGGGCCATCACCCATACCACAAAATCCAGCGTGGCCGATATTGCTTTTGAAAATGATGTTGAGGCCCTGAAACAAGTGCGGCGGCTGATTGACATGCTGCCCGCCAATAATAAAGAAAAGTCCCCGGATTTCCCAACTTTTGACGACCCAAACCGGCAAGAACCGTCACTGGATACCCTGATCCCCGACAATCCCAACAAGCCTTATGACATGCATGAGCTTATTCAGAAAGTCATAGATGAGGGGGATTTTTACGAAATTCAGCCGGAATATGCCAAAAACATCATCACCGGTTTTGGCCGCATAGAGGGGCAGACCGTGGGCTTTGTTGCCAATCAGCCCATGGTGCTGGCCGGATGTCTGGATATTAATGCCTCCCGCAAGGCGGCGCGTTTTGTGCGTTTCTGTGACTGTTTCAGCATTCCCATTGTGACTTTCGTCGATGTACCGGGCTTCCTGCCGGGAACCCAACAGGAATTTAACGGCATCATCAAACAGGGGGCCAAACTGCTCTTTGCTTACGGTGAGGCAACGGTGCCAAAGATTACCATCATTACCCGCAAGGCTTATGGCGGGGCCTATGACGTCATGGCGTCAAAGCATTTGCGCGGCGATTTGAACTTTGCCTGGCCCACGGCGGAAATCGCAGTTATGGGCGCGTCGGGCGCGGTGGAGATTATCTTCCGGGCCGATATAGGTGACAGCGACAAAATTGCCGCCCGGACA
Organism: Alphaproteobacteria bacterium; assembly: GCA_013152755.1. Classification (GTDB taxonomy): domain Bacteria; phylum Pseudomonadota; class Alphaproteobacteria; order Sphingomonadales; family Emcibacteraceae; genus Paremcibacter. Next base: position 5,948 of record JAADFR010000053.1, on the reverse strand, counting down.
CAGGAATATTCCGATAAATTCGCCAATCCCTTTGTGGCCGCGGGTCGGGGCTATATTGATGACATCATCATGCCCCACGCTTCCCGGCGCAGGATCGCACGGGGCCTGCGCATGCTGAAGAATAAAGAGATCAGCAACCCGTGGAAAAAACACGATAACATCCCCCTATAAGCAATTGAGAAGACAAGAAATATGTTTACAAAAATCCTCATAGCCAACCGTGGTGAAATTGCCTGCCGGGTGATTAAGACAGCCCGGAAAATGGGTATTAAAACCGTTGCGGTCTATTCCGATGCGGATGCTGACGCGCTTCATGTGTTGATGGCGGATGAAAAAGTCCACATCGGCGCAGCACCAGCCGCAGAAAGCTATCTGATCGCCGATAAAATTATTGAAGCTGCCAAACAAACCGGCGCGGAGGCCATTCATCCCGGCTATGGATTTTTATCTGAAAATGCCAATTTTTGCGCACAGCTTGAAAAAGAGGGCATTGCCTTCATCGGACCGGAAGTCAGGGCTATCGGCGTTATGGGGGACAAGATAGAATCCAAGAAATTTGCCGCCAAAGCCGGGGTCAATACGGTGCCGGGCAGTACCGAAATCATCACTGATTCCGCCCACGCCATCAAAATCGCCGGAGAGATCGGTTATCCGGTGATGATCAAGGCCTCTGCGGGCGGCGGCGGCAAGGGCATGCGGGTGGCTTATAATGATGAACAGGCGGGTGAGGGCTTTACCTCGGCCACCAGTGAAGCCATGTCGAGTTTTGGCGATGACCGGATTTTCATTGAAAAATTCATCGAGGAGCCACGCCATATTGAAATTCAGGTTCTGGGCGATGCTCACGGCAATGTGATCTATCTGGGAGAGCGGGAATGCTCCATACAACGCCGCCATCAGAAAGTTATTGAGGAAGCCCCCAGCCCGTTTCTGGATGAAGCGACGCGGGCCAGCATGGGCGCACAGTCCGTGGCTTTGGCCAAGGAAGTGGACTATCAGTCGGCGGGTACCGTTGAATTTATCGTTGATAAAAACCGAAATTTCTTTTTCCTGGAAATGAATACAAGGCTTCAGGTCGAGCATCCGGTGACGGAAATGATCACCGGGGTTGATCTTGTGGAACAGATGATCCGGGTGGCTTACGGCGAGAAACTGTCCCTGACACAGGATGATATAAAACTCACTGGATGGGCCATGGAAGCGCGGGTTTATGCCGAGGATCCCCTGCGCGGGTTTCTGCCCTCCATTGGCCGGGTGGTCAAATATTCACCGCCCGAAGAAAGCGATAATGTGCGCGTTGATACGGGCATCTATGAGGGCAGCGAAATCAGCATGTATTATGACCCCATGATCGCCAAGCTGATCACGTTCGGCGAGACACGGGATCTGGCCATAGGTCATATGCGCACGGCCCTTGACCGTTATTACATACGCGGCGTTGGCCATAATATTGCCTTTCTGGCCGATGTGATGAACAGCGCGCGGTTTCAGTCCGGCAATATCACCACCAACTATATTGCCGAGGAATATCCCGACGGCTTTAATGGCGGCGCACTATCGGACAGTGCTAAAAAAACCATGCTCGCGGTGGCGCAAACTGTTCATTCCTTTGAAATGGGCAGGCAGTCCCATATTTCCGGAAAAATGAATGAGGATGCGCCGGATTACAAAGACAAATGGGTTATCACACTGGCCAATGAGAATTTTTCATCGAGCTTTTTTGCCACAAAAGACGGTTGTTCGGTCATTTGCAATGGTGAAACCTATAGTGTTATGAGCGACTGGCTGCCGGGCAAGCCGATGTTCGAAGGTAAAATTAACGGCAAAGATGTCTGTGTGCAGGTGGACAGGCTCAAGGATGGATATTCACTGTCCTATAACGGCGCGCAGGAGAAAATCTTTATCCGCACCCCGCGCGAGGCCGAGCTTGCGGCCCTGATGCCGGAAAAAATGCCCCCCGACATGTCCAGCTTCCTGTTATGCCCCATGCCGGGCCTGATCGTTTCCATTGACCTTAACGAAGGTGATGAGGTCAAAGCGGGGCAAATCCTGTGCGTGGTAGAGGCCATGAAGATGGAAAATATCCTGCGCGCTGAAAAGGACGCTGTGATCAAGGAAATATCTGCCAAGGCCGGCGATAATCTGGCGGTTGATGACGTGATCATCGAATTTGAATAATGCTTGACGAGGGATGCAAAGCGGTCAGAGTGGTTATTTCAGGCCGTGTACAGGGGGTATGGTTTCGGGGCTGGACCGTGGAGCAGGCCACTATGCTCGGCGTTGACGGCTGGGTACGTAACCGGGCGGATGGCACCGTCGAAGCTCTGATCGTTGGCCCAGAAGAATTGGTAGATCAACTGGTCGCCCTATGTCACAAGGGGCCGCGGCTGGCCAAGGTCGAAAATGTGAAAATCCAAACCGCCATGGGCATCACCCCCAAAGGTTTTTCCCAGAAACCAACCGTTGATATAGAGAAACGCCGAAATTAACATTGGTCTGTCATTCCGGCCTATGAGCCGGAATCCATGCTAGCTGAGATTTAGGCAAACTGAAAGATGGGCCCCGGATCAAGTCCGGGGTGACGATTGCTTTATTTATCGTTCGAAATTTTTTGCCCAAGTCTTTTTTAAAGCCGCGTCAACTTCTGCCATGGACACATCTTTGCCAAGGTCGGCCAAAGATGTCACCCCATGTTCAGAAATGCCGCAGGGGACGATGCCGCTGTAATGGTCAAGATCAGGGGTCACATTTATGCATATGCCGTGATAGGTAATCCATTTGCGTACCCGCACACCGATGGCCGCTATCTTCTCTTCTCGTCCGTCCTGTCGCGTCACCCACACACCCACGCGGCCCGCGCGCCTTTCGGCTATGACGTCAAAATTGGCGAGGGTATCTATGACCCATTGTTCAAGATCATGGACATATTTTCGCACATCCCGCCCGCGCCGGCCCAAGTCAAGCATCACATAGGCCACCCGCTGTCCCGGGCCGTGATAGGTATATTGTCCGCCCCGGCCGGTTTCATAAACCGGAAAACGATCCGGAGAAACCAGATCGCGGCTGTCCGCTGACGTCCCGGCGGTATAAAGCGGCGGATGTTCCAGAAACCAGACAAGCTCTGACGCCGTGCCGCCATGAATATGGGCAACCCGTTGTTCCATATATTCGCTCGCCGCTTCATAGGGGGTCAAGCCGGGCTCTGTTTTCCATTCCAGTGGCGCAAGCGTATTTTCGGAGTTTGTCATGCTTTTCCTGTTAACCTGATCGTAACTATGCTATCTCATTGTAGTGGATATATCCCGATTTAAGAAACAGATTAAGGATAAATATAACAAATGTCACAGGCAATTGATGATGTCAGCGTAGAGCTAACGGTTGTACTTGGCCAAACCATGATGCCGATCCGCCAACTGCTTAAGCTGGGGCGCGGGGCTGTTATTGAACTGGACGGTCATCAGGACCAGCCGGTAAAGATTTATGCCAATGGTGAAATGATCGCCAAGGGTGAGATTATGGTGGCCGGGGAAAATGTTGCGGTCAATATCACCCAAAGTGTCAAAGACTACCAACGTAATTAAACACATTAAAAATAGTGTAATATAAAAATATATACACCTAAATCTTGATTTATTATGCAATCATCCCTAAATTACTGTTGAACAGTGATAGAGGCGATGCGTATGATAACGGCACAGGAACAAATCAAAGACAGTCAACCGGAAAAGAATCTGGCCGACCTTATGGCGGAATATGGCGATTTGAACAGCCATGACCTGCTTGATGCCATGATTAACGGCGAATTTCAGGACAACATTGCCCTTGTGTCTTCTTTTGGCGCGGAATCCATCGTCCTCCTGGATATGGTGGCACAGGTGAATCCCCATATTCCTGTAATTTTTATCAATACTCAGAAATTATTTGGCGAAACTGTGCGTTACCGTGATGAGGTTGCACAGCAACTTGGCCTGACCAACATTATTACCGTTCGTCCCGATGCGGATGATGTGGCCAATGAGGATAAGAACGGCCTGCTTTGGACCCGTGACACCGATGCCTGTTGTGATCTGCGTAAAGTGCGGCCTTTGGCGCGCGCCATGAATGAATATGGCGCATGGATTACGGGCCGCAAAAGATTTCAGACCACGGAACGGGGTAATATTCCGCATATTGAACAGGATGGTTCCAAATATAAAATCAATCCCCTGGCCCATTGGAACCAGAAAGAGCTGGATCAGATCATAGAGAATAAAGGGTTGCCTAAACATCCCCTGATTGCCGAGGGCTATCCCTCTATCGGTTGTATGCCTTGCACTGCGCGGGTGGAAGCGGGGCAGGACCGCCGTATGGGACGCTGGGCCGGTTTGGATAAAAGCGAGTGCGGCATCCATCTGGGTGAAAATATTTAAGCCCTTATGATATTTGCCCTTGCTAAAGCGGCTATGGTTTGTTACTTCACCGTCAGTCAAAGGCTGAAATTCAGCTTTGATGCCAATTCATATAAGTGGTGCGGCCGTGGCGGAATTGGTAGACGCGCAGCGTTGAGGTCGCTGTGGGATAATATCCCGTGGAAGTTCGAGTCTTCTCGGCCGCACCAATGCCTGTAAGTCTGTTCTCCCTGATTACGGCGCTAAAACAACAAATCTTGCAATTCCAGAATTAGCCATTACACTCCGTATCAACAAATAAATGCGCCTGCATAAAAAATACGGGATCGGGATAACCATGAAAAAATATCATATCATTTTCACTTGTTTGCTCTTTACGCTGACCCTTGGCGGCTGCGGTGAGGGGGCGGATGAGTCTGCGGAAAAAGCCACCATGAATACAAAAAAAACACCCACAGAAATAACCCCGCCCATTGCCAAAAAGATTCCCTATGAAATGGAAATTCATGGGGACAAGCGGGTTGATGATTATTACTGGTTGCGGGATGACAGCCGCAAAAATCCGGAGATGCTGGCCTATCTGGAGGCTGAAAATGCCTATAAAAAAGCGGTTATGGCCCATACGGAGGGATTGCAGGACGCCCTGTTCAAGGAATTGACCGGACGGATTGACAAGGATGATTCATCCGTACCCTATAAGTTACGGGGCTATTGGTATTACCGCAGTTATCAGGGGGATCAGGAATATCCCACCTATGCCCGGCGCAAGGAAAGCATGACCGGGCCTGAAGAAATCATTCTTGATGCCAACAAGCTGGCCGACGGGCATGAGTTCTTTTCCCTCGGTGATTTTGAAATCAGCACCAATAATGATCTTATGGCCTATTCCACCGATCTGCTTAGCCGGCGGATTTACACCATTGAATTCAAAGACCTTACCACAGGCGAGATGTTACCGGACCGGATTGTGGAAACCACGGGTCAGGTGATCTGGGCCAATGATAACAAAACGGTTTTCTATATCCGTAAAGACCTGAAAACTCTGCTGGGCTATAAGGTTTACCGCCATAAACTGGGCAGCAGTCAGGATGATGACGTTCTGGTCTATGAGGAGAAGGACAAGACGTTTTATACATCGCTGGGCAAAACCCGTGATGAGTCCGTGATTTATATTTTCCATAGCCACACCATTAAAACCGGGGCCTCCCTCATTGATGCGGACAAGCCGGACAGCGACTTTAAAATCTTTCTGCCCATTGAGGATAATCATGAATATTCCTTTGCCAAACTGGGTAATGACTTCTATGTGCTGACCAATTGGCAGGCCAAGAATTTCCGGCTTATGAAAGTAAGCGCAGACAAGACCGCCGATAAATCCGCGTGGGTTGATGTGATCCCCCATCGGGAGAATGTCTATCTGTCAGATTTTATGCTGTTTGATGATTATTTGGTATTGCGGGAGAAGGAAAAAGGCCAAATCCGCCTGCGGGTGATTGACCATAAAGACGGGGCCGAGCGTCAGCTTAAATTTGATGACCCGGTATTCGCGGCCTCTTTCTC
>JAADFR010000052.1 GCA_013152755.1 Alphaproteobacteria bacterium | reverse complement strand
GAAGGACGTCATGGTCTTTCACCGGCACATTGCCGCCAATGATCCACAGCTTGTCTTCCAGACCATATTCTTTCAGCAGCGGCTTTAATTTCTCGCAAAAGGGAATGTGGGACCCGGCCATGCTGGACAGGCCGATTACATCCACATTTTCGTTGGCCGCCGCCTCGGCAATTTGGCGCGGGGTTTTGCGCAGGCCTGTATAAATCACCTCAAACCCGGCATCCATCAGGGCGCGGACAACCACTTTCGCCCCGTGATCATGGCCATCAAGCCCCGGTTTTCCCACAAGAACACGTATTTTATTTTTCGTCATGAATTCAAGCCCTTAGCTATGGTCAATTTTAGAATTTCGCTGGTGCCGCCACCAATCAGGGTAAAGCGCACATCGCGCAGGAATCTTTGCACCGGATATTCCATGGCAAAGCCGTAAGATGCCAGAACCCGCGCCGCCTTGTCGCAAATGCTGGCGGCGGCTTCGGAGGCAAAAAGTTTGGCCATGGCGGCTTCCTGAAGATGGGGTTTGCCAGATGTTTTGAGCCAGGCGGCATAATGCACAATATGGGTGGCCGCCTCAAGGTCGGTGGTTTCCGCAAGTTTGAGCTGAATCGCCTGAAAGCGGTTGATAGGCTTGCCGAATTGTGTGCGCTCGGCGGCATATCGCACCGCTTCGTCAAGAGCGGCCTGCGCCACGCCAAGGGCCATGGCCCCGGTGATGATGCGGATTTCAGCCAATACGGTTTTCAGATGCGCGCCGCCGTCGCCATATTCGTGGCTTAACCGGTGGCTGTCCGGCACAAAGCAATCCTGAAAAGCAACCTCAGACGTGGGCAAGGCCCAAACGCCCATTTTCTCAATGGCGCGGCCCACATGCAGGCCCTTAAAATCCTTTTCCACCAAAAAGATACTCAGCTTCATATCCGGCCCCGCCTTGGCAAAAACCGTGAAGAAATCGGCCATGGGCGCGGCGGTTACCCACATTTTCTGCCCATTGAGAAGATAGCCACCATCCACCTTTTTAGCGTTGGTGCTAAGACTCATAAGGTCACTGCCCGCGTTAGGTTCGGTCATACAGATGGCCCCGATCTTCTCCCCCCGCAGGGCTGGTTTAAACAGCCGTTCTTTAATATCCTCATTGCCTAGAAGATGAAGAAAATTGGTGCCCATAAGCGATTGCATAGCAACGCAGCCCGCCAGCGACATGGACCCGCGCGAAACTTCCCGCAGGGCCAGACAGAGGGCCAAAAGGTCCAGATTACTGCCGCCCGCATCCTCCGGATAACGCATACCGAAAAAGCCAAGTTCCCCCAATTCACGAAACAGCTCGTACGGATATTCGTGGGCTTCGTCAATGGCTTCCGCTTGTGGCATGATGCGCTCATCACAGAAACGGGCGAAGGTTTCCTTTATCAGTCTATGGTCTTCGGACAGGTCAAAATCCATGGATCAGCCCTCCGCATAATCATAGAGTTCAGCGGCTTTTTCTTTTGAAATAATACCGTCACGGATTTCCCGGGCGAGGGCTTCCCGATCCCGCTCGCCGGGCCGGCCGTAACCGCCGCCGCCGCCGGCAGTCTGAAAATAGACGGTGCCCTTTGGCACCCCGGTGATCAGATCTTTATTGTTGGGAATAACTTCCGTGCCGTCAGGGTAGGTCATCTTGATCAGGTTCAGGCCCCCACCCTTGCCGCCAAACAGGCCGAATGATCCCTCAAAATCGCCGTCGCCAAAGGTCACGATCTGAGTATCGTCGGAGCCGATTTCATAGATGGTTTCGGTGCCAAGCCCGCCGCGCCAGCGTCCAGCCCCGGCGCTGTCCATGTCATATTCATGTTTGATCAGGGTATGGGGGGTTTGCTGTTCAAACATCTCATAATCCTGATCCAGAACACCGCCGGACGCATCAATCATGCCGATATGGTCATAGCCATCGGTGCCGTCCATAGCCCCGGATCCGCCCTTCATGCCCATGAAGAAAATATCAACGTAGGTATCGTCCTTTTCCGCATCTTTGCCCGTGGACAAGGAACAGAGCAGGTTATTCCAACCTGCGGTTACTTTGTTGGGCATAACCGGAGACAAGGCGCGAATGATGGCGTCCGCGTTGGGCGGACAAAGGTGATTGCCGAACGTGGTTGCCTTGGGATAAGACGCATTGAGAATCTTGCCCTCGGGGATCAGGATTTCAATGGGTTCCACCATGCCCTGATTATGGGGAATGTCGGGGTTGACCATTTGCAGGAAGGTCAGAATGGTGGCCGAGGCGCTGGACGTATAGGTCCCGTTGACAAAACCATCGGTCTGGGCGTCTGTGTCCTCATAATCGAAGGTGATTTTTTCATCCTCAACGGTGATTTTAACCCGGATAGTAAATTCACTGCCTTTATGGCGGCCATCATAAAAGACCTTGCCTTCACCGGTGTAAGTGCCGTTGGGCACTTTGCGGATTTCGGCTTGCATCATTTTCTTGGTCGCCTCAAACAAGGCCTGTTTATGGTCCTGATAGCTTTCCAGACCATATTTGCCGATCAGGTCCAGCATCCGCCGTTCGCCAATGACGCAGGCCCCCATCTGGGCTTTCATATCGTGCTGTACGATGTCAAAACGGATATTGGCAAAGATCAGATTCCAGATGTCTTTGCGCAATTTGCCGCCTTCCACCACCTTGATGGGCGGGATGCGCAGGGCTTCCTGCCAGACCTCGGTAGCGTTGGGGTTATAACCGCCCGCCACATTGCCGCCAATATCGGCCTGATGGCCCTTGACCGCTGACCAGGCCACAAGCTGCCCGTCAAAGAAGATCGGTTTGTAAACCGCCACATCGTTATTCTGGTTGCCCATGGAGAAGACATCATTATGGAAAAAGACATCGCCCTCATTAATATTACCATCATAATAGTCGATGATATATTTACAGACCGGCGCCAGAGAGAAAGCCAATATGGGCAGATTTTCCATCTGTTCCAGCATATTGCCCTCGCCGTCATATAATCCGGTGACGAAATCCTTGGCCTCACACAGGATGGGCGAGCGGGTGGACTGCTGGACCGAAATGCTCATTTCATCGGCAATGGACTTAAAGGCCCGCGCATATACGGACAATAAAATAGGGTCTATTTTGCTCATGCCGTCTCTCCTTTAATCAGTGAGGATACTAAATCGGTTCGGTCCTTGCGGTACAGGGCAAAGGAGCCATATTGATCAATGACACAATTGAATGTGCCGCCGACAAAGATGGCCGTTGTCACCTGTTCGATCATGGCCGGGCCGTCCACATGGTTGCCGTGAACCATCTTGTGACCATCATAGACCGGAACGGTGCGGAATTCTTTATCTTCCGGGATATAGACGGACCGCTCCCCCTTGATGGCATAGGACGCATCGGCGGAAGATTTCTCTTCGGTGCGGAAGGCGGGTTTTTCCACCTCGCCAACGCTTTGCACCCGGATATTGATAATTTCAACTGGCGCATCGGCATCGCCCTCCAGAGAATAGCCGAACAGCCGGTTATGCTCTTCGTGGAAGGCGGCGGCGATAGCATCCAGATTATGACTGTCAACATCGCTTTGGCTCACTTCAACCGATACCTCGTGATATTGGCGCAGATAACGACAGTCCAGCTTGATAATGGTGCTACGGCGGTCCTCGGGGATATTTTCCTGTTCCAGAAGTTTGTTGCCCTCATCCACCATGGCACTGACCACTTTATTTAGGGCCGCCCAGTCCAGATCATTCAGGAGGGCGACAAAGGTGCGGACAAAATCATGGCGCAGGTCAGACATCAACATGCCCGCCGCACAGAGGATGGAGGATTCACGGGGCACCAGCTGAAACGGTATTTGCAGTTCCTCGCAGATCAGACAGCTGTGGGTTGGCCCCGCGCCGCCCGCCACCACCAGCGGGAATTCCCGGGGGTCAAAGCCGCGCTTGATGGTAATTTCGCGGATACCCTGAGCCATATTCATACAGGCAATGCGGTACATGCCCGCCGCCGCTTCCTCAATGCTGAAGCCCATGGGCGTTGCCACATGTTCGTCAATAGCCTTGCGTGCGGCGTCCATATCCAGCTTCATGGTCCCGCCAGCGAAAAAATCCGGGTTCAGATAGCCCAACACCAGATTGGCATCGGTACAGGCCGGTTTTGTGCCGCCCTTCATATAGCTGGCCGGGCCGGGGGCCGCGCCCGCGCTTTCCGGTCCCATACGCAGCAACCCACCTTCATCCAACCAGCCGACGGAGCCGCCGCCCGCGCCGATGGTATGGATGCCCAGCATGGGCAGGGCCAAACGGCGGCGGTCAATCTCGCCTTCGTTAACCACAACGGGGCTGCCGACCACAAGGGCCGCCTCAAAACTAGTGCCGCCCATATCGACCACAATGCAGTTTTCCTGATTGTGGGCCTTGACATATTGCAGGCCCGCACCGGGACCCGCCGCCGGACCGGACAATAGGGTCAGGGCAGCTTTTTCCTTGGCAATTTGCGGCGTCATCACCCCGCCGTTAGATTGCATGATCAGCAGGATGCCCTTAAAACCAATGTCTTTCAGACGGTTGAGAAGCTGGTTCAGATAATGGTCCAATATGGGGCCGATATAGCTGTTCAAGGCCGTGGTGCTGACCCGCTCATAAAAACGAATAGAAGGCAGAAGGTCCGATGATACGGTCAAATAAGCCTCCGGCATTTCCCGGCGCACCAGCTCGGCGGCGCGCTGTTCATGGTCACCATTGGCAAAGCTGTTCATAAAACAGATGGCCACGGCCTTGACCCCGTCCGCCTTGAACAGGTCAATGGCTTTTTGCACATCATTCAGGTCAAGGGGTTTGATTTCCTTGCCGTTGCGGTCAAGCCGCCCGCCAACGCCCTGCCGCAAATAGCGGGGGACCAGCGGCACCACATTGGTGCAACGGTTGTTATATTGTTCCTCACGAATGCCCCGGCGCATTTCCAACGCGTCGCGGACCCCTTCGGTGGTGATCAGGCCGGTTTTGGCGCCGTTGCTGGTCAGGGTGGCATTGGTGGTCACCGTCGTGCCGTGAACGATAGTATCCACGGCTGCGGCAAGCTCCGTCAAGCTCATGGGTGGGTCCATGCTTTCGGCAATGTCTGTCAGGCCGTTCATCACCGCGATCGACGGGTCGGACGGTGTGGACAGGGTCTTGTGAATGCGGGTTTCCTTGCCGGACTGGTCGACGAAAAAGTCGGTAAATGTCCCGCCCACATCAATGCCAATTTTTAGACTCATCTGTATTTCCTTAAAGCTATTTTGTTTATTTTCGGTCCACGACCTGTATAACGATTGCCATGGCGGTATCGCCCGCAGCGCAGCCACTGAACAGCCCGTATCCGCCGCCGCGCAGGGCCAGTTCTTCAATCAATTCGATAACACTGCGCAGGCCCATTGGCCCCTGCGGATGTCCCCAGATCAGGGAACAGCCAAAATTATTCATATCCGCGACATCTATGCCAAACTGATCGGCAAAAAACAGGTCATTGACCGCAAAGGGGTTGTGGGTTTTGATGGCGTCCACCTGTTCTATGGAAAGGCCCGCCTGAGCCAGCGCGGCCTGCGCCGCCGGAACCGTGGCCTTTGGCATATAAGCCAACTCAACCCGGGACTGTCCGATGCCAAGGACTTTTATCTGAATGCTGCTGTCCTGACTAAGCTCTTTCGCCTTGTCCGGGGCGGCCATGATCAGGGCGGCATTACCATCCGCCGGATGAGTTTGACCGCCAAAGGTAATGGTGCCTTCCTTCATCACAGGACGCAATCCCGCCAGCCCGTCTGCGGTGGAGGCAACAAGCCCCTCATCCCCGGTCAGTTGATTAGCGGTTTTCTTGAAATTGGGCCTTGGCACATCAAAGGGCAAGGTCATATAGCGTTTCTGAAAGGCATGATCATCGGCCAGCGCATCGGCATATTGTTCCTGCCGCATGAGCACGACTTCATGCTGTTTCTCGCTAGAGATATTATAATCCCGGGCTACATTCTCGGCAGTTTGCAACATGGAATGGCCGCCAAGGGGGTCATAGCCGAAATTATCCATGGTCCAGTTTTCGGTCTTGCCGGTCCCGCCCGGTCCCGCCGGATTGGGGTAATAGACTTGCGGCCCGTTGGACACCCGGTCGGCGGCAATGATCAGCGATGCGGTGGCCTGTCCGGTTTCAATCTCCTGTGCCCCGTTCAGCATACAGCGCACGCTGGTGGCGCAGGCCTGCCCGATGGTCGGACCTCCCACATGGTCCAGCCCCGCCATGCCCGTCACCCACGGCAGGCCATAAAAAGCATGCTGCTGCGGCACCGAAGTCCCGAGCACGCCGTAATCCAGCAGACTGCCATCCATATCCCGTTTCGCCATTTCGGCGCGGATCACATGGGCGGCAAATTTAAGACTATGCAGGTTCGAGAAACTGCCCTGCCACCGGCAAAAGGGGGTGGACCAATAGGCTCCGTATGGTATTTCCGCGATATAAGACATGACGTGTATCCTGTAAAATAATTATGGGGTTTGATCAGTTTTTCTTTATGGTTTTTTTTAATACCCTATGCCCCAGAATAGAGCAAAAAAGCCCCCGGAAACAAATAATAGTTTCTTATGATTGACTTTAGAAATTCTAATACCAATATAATTGCATATAAAACATATAGTTACCTTGTAAAACTCTAAAAATATACGGATTTTAAGGTTGTATTATTGGTGTTATATGATATTTGGTATAAGTATTTCTAACGCAAATCATAGAGAATCACACGGGACAGTACATGGGACGCAATCTGCCAAACCTGAATGCCATTCGCGCCTTTGAGGCGGTGGCCCGCCACTTAAGTATCACCCGCGCATCTGAGGAACTGAATGTGACGCAAGCGGCGGTCAGTCATCAGATCAAGGCATTGGAAGATCAGATGGGGGTGATGCTGTTTCGCCGTCATAACAAGGGGCTTTTGCTGACCAAAGAGGGCCAGACCATGGTCCAGCCCATGACCAATGCCTTTGATATGATCGCCGATGCGGCGAACCTGATCGTCAATAGCGAAATTCAGATATTGAAGGTTTCCATGCTCAGCAGTTTTGCCACGGGCTGGCTTATGCCGCGCCTTGATAAATTTTACCGGCAATATCCCAATATCGACATCCGGGTCATGGTCAACAACAAGGAATATGATATGTTGAAGGCCGGGGATGTGGATATTGATCTGCGCTACGGCGACGGAAAGTGGCCCCATGTGGACAGCCAGAAGTTCCTGCCTGAGGAAATCTTCCCGGTTTGCAGCCCGGATATTTTAAAGGGCGACATTCCCTTGAAAACGCTGGATGATCTGGGCCGTCATGTGTTGCTCCATGACAATAAGATGATTGGCTGGAAAGAATGGCTGGACGATGCGGGGATCAAGGGCATTGACCACAGCCGGGGACCGGGCTTTTCCCATTATCAGAT
>JAADFR010000051.1 GCA_013152755.1 Alphaproteobacteria bacterium | reverse complement strand
TTTTCCAGATGGCGCAACTGAATATCCACTATGCCATGCATATCACTGCGCGCCAGACGGTGAAACAGGGTCACTTCATCAAGGCGGTTTAGGAATTCAGGCCGGAAAGCTGCCCGCACATGTTCCATAACCAAACCGCGCACCGCTTCCACATCCTCGTCATCTTCCAAACCGGCCAGCACCTCACTGCCCAAATTACTGGTCAGGATGATCAACACATTGGTGAAATCCACCGTCCGGCCCTGCCCATCGGTCAGGCGACCATCGTCCAATACCTGTAACAGGACATTGAACACATCGGGATGGGCCTTTTCCACCTCGTCAAACAAGACAATCTGATAAGGGCGTCGGCGGACAGCCTCAGTCAATACGCCGCCTTCTTCGTAACCCACATAACCGGGCGGGGCCCCGATCAGGCGTGACACCGCATGTTTTTCCATGAATTCGGACATATCAATCCGCACCATGGCATGTTCGTCATCGAACAGAAATTCTGCCAGTGCCTTGGTCAATTCGGTCTTGCCAACCCCCGTGGGGCCAAGAAACAGGAATGATCCAATGGGGCGGTTTTTGTCCTGAAGCCCGGCGCGTGAACGGCGGACGGCGGCGGACACGGCCTTGACGGCCTCATTTTGTCCAATAACCCGCCGGCCAATATAGTCTTCCATATGGACCAGCTTTTCCCGCTCACCTTCCAGCATCTTATCCACCGGAATCCCGGTCCAGCGGCTAACCACTGCCGCGATGTCTTCTTCGCGCACTTCTTCTTTCAGGAGTTGATTATCCGCCCCGTCTGAATCCGTATTCGCGGCGGCCTCAAGCTGTTCTTCCAGTTTGGGGATAATGCCGTAAGCCAGCTCTCCGGCCTTGGCCAGATCCCCGGCCCGCTGGGCCTGTTCCAATTCTATGCGCGCGTGATCAAGCTGCTCCTTGACCTTCACATCCCCGGCGATACGGTCTTTTTCCAGTTGCCACTGGGCGGTCAGGCTGGCGGATTTCTGCTCAAGCTCCACCAGTTCCTTGTCCAGCTTGTCCAGCCGTTCTTTCGACGCCTTATCCTTTTCTTTCAGCAAAGCCTCGCGTTCGATTTTAAGCTGGATAATGCGCCGATCCAATTCGTCCAGCGCCACCGGCTTGCTGTCTACTTCCATCTTAATGCGTGAGGCGGCCTCATCCATCAAATCAATGGCTTTATCAGGCAAAAAGCGGTCATTAATATAACGGTTGGACAGCACCGCCGCCGCAACCGTCGCGCTATCCGTTATACGAATCCCGTGATGAAGCTCGTATTTTTCCTTCAACCCCCGCAGGATCGAAATAGTGTCTTCCACCGTGGGTTCCACCACCATCACCGGCTGGAAACGCCGCTCCAGTGCCGCATCCTTTTCCACATATTTGCGATATTCATTCAGGGTCGTCGCCCCGATACAATGAAGCTCGCCCCGGGCCAAGGCCGGTTTTAACAGGTTGGATGCATCCATAGACCCCTCGGACGCGCCCGCGCCAACGATGGTATGCATTTCATCAATAAACAGAATGATCTCGCCATCAGAAGACGAAACCTCCTGTAACACGGCTTTCAGCCTTTCTTCAAATTCACCGCGATATTTGGCCCCGGCAACCAAGGCCCCCATATCCAGCGCCATAACCTTTTTCTGGCTCAGGCTACCCGGCACATCACCGTCAATGATCCGTAAAGCCAGACCCTCAACAATGGCGGTCTTGCCCACGCCCGGCTCCCCAATCAGCACCGGGTTGTTTTTCCGGCGGCGGGATAAAACCTGTATGGTACGGCGGATTTCCTCGTCCCGGCCAATGACCGGATCGAGCTTGCCATCCTGGGCCGCCTGTGTCAGGTCCAGCGCATATTTGCCCAGCGCATCATAATTATCCTCCGCCGAGGCACTGGACGCGGTCCGGCCTTTGCGGATTTCATTGATAGCAGCGTTAAGATTCTGCGCGGTAAGCCCTGCAGATTTCAGAATTTCTGCAGATTTGGTATCCTTGGCCAGAACCAGCGCCAATAGCATACGCTCAACGGTTACATAGTCATCGCCGGCTTTTTTTGCGATTTCCTCGGCATTTTCAAACAGGCGTGCGGTTTCCGGGGCCAGATATAACTGTCCCGCTCCGCTGCCTTCAATTTTTGGATAGCCGAGAACTTCCTGTTCCACGGCTCGAATAGCCGCCTTGGCATCAGCCCCGGCGGCGGTCATTAAATTGGCCGCAAGTCCCTCATCATCTTCCAAAATTACTTTCAGAATATGTTCGGGCGTAAAACGCTGGTGACCTTCCCGGATGGCATAGCCCTGAGCTGATTGAATAAAGCCCTTGGTGCGATCCGTATATTTTTCAAAATCCATATCCCACTCTCCTTCACTGGATGTATAGGTCATATATAGTGTGATATTAATACCACACAAGAGGATATGAAGATTATGACAAAAAAAGACCGGACTTAATAGCCCGGCCTTTATTTTTAATTCGGTATAATCAGGTTTCTGCTTCGGTCTTTACCTTTGGCGGACGTCCGCGCCGTTTTTTTGGCGGGGGAGGTGTCTCTGCCTGTTCTTCAGCTTTTTCTTCAGCTTTTTCTTCGGTTTTTACTTCAGATTTTTCTGGAGCTTTTTCTACAATTTTTTCTTCTTTGGCTTCTGCAACAGGGGCCACTACCTTCGGTTCGGCTTTTGGCTCTGCTGGTTCTTGGGCGACCTGTTCAACAGAGACGGCATTGGCCCGTTGTTCGGCCTCAATCTCGGCTTTTCTGGCCCGTTCCTGTTCCCGCTTTACCTGTGCTGCGGCTTCGGCAGCGGCAAATTCCGCGTAAATGCGGTAATAATGATCCGCGTGCTGGCTGAGGGCTTCAAATTCAAGCCGGTCCGTGGCGCGCTTTTCCTGAGCCAGTGCTTTATATTTCTCATAAAGCTGTTTGGCGTTACCGCGCACACTACCCGCCGGACCCCGGCTGTCAACTTGACGGGTCGGGGAATTGGGCTGTTGCTGCTGGCGGCTTGAATTATGACGGCCTTTGCCATTTCTTTTCTGATTATTATGCTGGTTAGACTTGTTATGCTGACCAGGGCGACCCTGCCTGTTATGCCGGGGATTTTGGTTTTGTTTCATGAAAACAACGCTAAATAAGGGCTATTCTATACATTTTTCGTTAGCCCATCCGGGCAAACATTCTGTATGACAGCGGTTACTTTTTCAAATATAAAAATATCTGGGGTTATGTTGCCGGGATATTATTTTCAATAATTCTCCCGGACCCTTCGCTCCTCAAGGAGCAAGCACACTCTACCCTTATCCCCCCGAAATGCCAACATTATTTTTCAGATTCGGGCCTTTTTTCAATAATTCAAGGCCACACAGCGGTCCCGTCCGGCTAAATCCTGTATAATGCGGATATTTTGCGCCTGGTTTTTGCTGAAAATTTCCGTCACTGCCACCCCCTGAGTATGGCCAATTTCCAGAAAAATATTTGTTCCCTGACGAGAAATACCCGGCAATATTTTTACCAGCTTTTTATAATCAGCCAACCCGTCATCCCCGGCAAATAACGCTCCGTGGGGTTCATAGTCCCGCACATCCGGGGACAGGGACGGGGCCTCCGTATGGGCAATATAGGGCGGGTTACAGAGAATAATGTCAAAACGCAGGGACGGTGACAGATTCTCTGCCCAGTCACTCTGGATAAAATCACAGCGGGTTATCAGCCCATGACGTTCAGCATTTTTTTTGGCTAATATCAGAGCCTTTTTGGAAATATCAACCCCCATCCCCGAACTGTTCGGTAACTCAGACATCAGGGACAGCAAAAGGCAGCCACTGCCCGTGCCAAGGTCCAGAATATTTAAAGCCGCCTTTTTATCGGTGATAGATGTCAGAGCGGCCTCAATCAGGGTTTCACTATCAGGGCGCGGGGTCAGGCAATCCCGGCTGACCTTAAAATCAAGGCCCCAGAATTCTTTTTCACCCAAAATTAGCGCTACAGGCTCCCGCTTGGCCCGCCGGGCGACCAAGGCCTCAAAGGCACTGATCTCTTGTGCGCCCACCGTTCGGTCCGGGTCCAAAATAAAATCCAGTCGATCAAGGCTTAAAGCCGCCGAAATTAGCAGGTCCGCATCCAGAACAGCCGTGTCACAGCCCGCATTTTCAAGACGTCGAATGGCCTTTGACCGTAATTCCTTTAGGGTAACCACATTTATTTCATTTCAGTTTGCGTTTGAGAATGCTATGATAATTTCATAGCATAATGAGAAGGCCCCTGAAAATGCACAAATTTATTTTTACTACTTTTTCAACCATGATTACCATAGCTCTTATGAGCACATCTGCACTTGCCGCAAGTGAAAAGGCCTCTTTTCTTCAGAATATACAAGCACGACTGACAGCGGCAAGCGGTATTAAAGGCCGTCTGATCAAAGTCATTGTCACCAAAGAATCCAAAAGGGTCGTTGCCCTCACCCCGTCCACTATCAGCCTGTCATACGGTTTCCTGAAACAGATGAAGGATGTCAATCAGATCACCATGACGCTGGCCCATTTAACGGCCCATATCGGTCTTGATTATCTGCCGACACCCCCTTTGCCCGAAGACCATATACATATGGACAATAAAAAGTCTCTGAAAGATTTCATAACCCCGAAATACCCGGATGAAAGCTATGTGCCCGAAGCCACCGGACCCTTTACGGCCAAGGATCAGGACATCAACATAAAACGACCCAGCTACCAGAATAAGAATTATGATTATGCGGTCAATAAAGCCGGTATCGTAAAAGCAGAGCAAGAGCTGGATGTGGATAAAACCACCGACAAGATTATTCGCCGCGCCGGATTCTGTCCGTCGGATTATAGCCGGATGCTCCATTATTTTTATGAGAACCCTCAATTGCTTCTGGGCAACAAACATTTCGTGCTGGATGCCGACCAATGGCCGCGCATTGGCGCCGTGGACAACCGAGCTGACCCCGCCGCAAAATGCACGGCAGAGCAGAACGCCCTGACCCGGAAATATGCCCCCGCCTTTGATCAATTGATGGTCCGTGTTCGTCAGGCCTTAAAGAAATAAAATTTAGCCGTTCATTTCCGCCAGTAACGCCGCCTGATCCTCGGTAATCAGGGCGGTGATTACTTCTTCCAACCCGTCCCCGGCCATGATCTGATCCAGCTTGTAAAGGGTCAGGTTAATACGGTGGTCGGTCACCCGGCCCTGAGGGAAATTATAGGTGCGGATACGTCCGGACCGATCGCCGCTGCCCACCTGTTCCTTGCGCGTCGCCGCGCGCTCCGCATCTCTTATGGCTCGTTCTGCATCATAGACCCGCGCCATAAGGACTTTCATGGCCTTTTGCCGGTTTTTAAGCTGGGATTTTTCATCCTGCTGCTGGACGGTGATTCCGGTGGGCAGGTGGGTTAGGCGCACGGCGCTGTCCGTGGTATTAACACTCTGGCCGCCGGGGCCGCTGGCCCGGAAAATATCAATCCGGATATCTTTATCATCCAGCTTGATATCCACTTCCTCCACCTCGGGCATCACGGCCACGGTCGCCGCAGACGTATGGATACGGCCCCCGGTTTCCGTATCCGGCACCCGCTGAACCCGATGACCGCCGGATTCATATTTCAGCATGGCAAACACCCCCTTGCCCGCCACAGAGATAATCACTTCCTTGAAGCCGCCCACGTCGCTGGCCGAGGCACTGACCACCTCAAATTTCCAGCCTTGTAATTGGGCAAAGCGTTGATACATGCGGAACAGGTTGCCGGCAAATAACGCCGCCTCATCGCCGCCGGTGCCGGCGCGGATTTCAAGCAGGGCGTTCTTGTCATCATCCACATCTTTAGGCAGCAGCATGATTTCCACCGCCCGTTCCATATCAGGTAATTTCTTTTTCAGGTCCAGCAGTTCCATTTCTGCCAGCTCCCGCATTTCTCCATCCCCGTCCTTGTCGGCGATCATTTCTGACAGCTCGGCCATCTCCCGAACCATGGCCATATAGTCCTTTGCCGCCTTCACAATGGGGGTCAGTTCGGCATATTCCTTGGCGGTGGTGACTATATCCTCTGACGACATATTGCCGCCGGACATCATATGTTCCAGCTCCTCATGGCGGGTGATCAGCTGTTGCAGTCTTTCCTGTGGGATCATTGCTGAATGTCCTGTAAATGTGCCATGACCTGATCCAGCGGCACCTCGCTCTGGCTGCCATCATCAAATATTTTAACCGTTACCACACCGCGCGTCAGCTCATCCTCACCGATCAGAACAGCGGCCAGGGCATGGGCCTTGTTGGCCCGTTTCATGCGCTTGCCCATATTGCCCCGGTAGGACATATCAACCACAAAGCCCGCCGCCCGCAAGTCCTGCGCCAGCTTCAAAGCTTCTGTCTGGCACGCCGCGCCCACGGGAACTATGGCGATAGGGCGGGCCGCTTCGGGCATTAAGTCCGGCGCGACCAATTCCGCCAGCCGTTCCATGCCCGCAGCCCAGCCGATACCCGCCGTTGCCGGACCGCCCATCTTTTCAATCAGGCCGTCATAACGCCCGCCCGCCAGCACAGTCCCCTGCGCGCCCAGCTTGGTGGTGACAAATTCAAAGGCCGTATGGCTGTAATAATCAAGGCCGCGTACCAGCCGTTCGTTGATGATATAGTCTATGTTCAGCGCATCCAGCCCCGACAATACCGACGCAAAAAATTCTTTGGTTGTCTCATTATAATAATCGGAAATACGCGGCGCATCTTTCACCAGCTCGCGGTCCCCGTCGTCTTTACTATCCAAAATGCGCATGGGGTTTTTGTCCAGCCGGGCCAGACTGTCGTCGCTGAGACTGTCCTTATGGGCGGTAAAATAAGTCACCAGCGCATCCCGGTAGGCATTGCGGCTCTCACTATCGCCCAGACTGTTAATTTCCAGCGTTACATCATCCATCAGGCCCAGTTCAGTGAGCAGGGTTGCGGCAATGGCCAAGACCTCTATGTCCGCCTGAGGTTCCGGCACGCCGAGAATTTCGACATC
>JAADFR010000050.1 GCA_013152755.1 Alphaproteobacteria bacterium | reverse complement strand
GGGTGGAGAATGTGCGTTTAAATGGTTCGGAAACCCATCGCTTTCCGGGCAATTTAAATTTTACCTTTGAAGATGTGAGATCAGATCAATTGATCAGGGAACTGCGTCATATAGCCCTATCCACAGGGGCCGCCTGTTCAACGGAAAAGCCAACCCCATCCCATGTATTAACCGCCCTTGGCCTGAATAAAAAGCAGATAGACTGTTCCCTAAGGATAGGCATAGGCCGCATGACAAGCGTTGCGGAAATTGACTATGTTGCCGAACAGATCATCACCATAGTCAACAAATTAAAACAGCGGGCCTGAAATTATTTACTGCCCGTGATGATTGAATGGGGCCCGGGTGTGGGAGTGATGCCCTCAAAATTAAAACTAGCCCCTTCAACAAGTGCCTTAAATTCGGCCTCAGTCCGCTCTTTACCCGTTGTCATGACAAGCATTTCTATATCTAGAAGTGCCCCGAAATTAGGCTGATTTGGTTCAGTGATCACACAATCACAGATAAAGACTTTTCCGCCCGCTGGCAGGGCATCATAACAATTGCGCAGGATTGCAAGAGAACTTTCATCATCCCAGTCATGTATGATAAAGCTCATGATATGGGCATCAGCGCCTGTGGGTATGCCCTCAAAAAAACTGCCGCCAAATATTTCAATATCGTGCGCGGAACCCTGACGCGCCCCTTCAACCACATGGGGCAGATCAAAAACACCGCCTTTCAGGTCGGGGTTTTTATCCATCAAAAGCTGTATCAAATGGCCTTGTCCGCCGCCAATATCATAGATTGTCCCGCATGATGACGTATCCAGTATTTCCGCCACCAACCCATGGATTGCCTTCGCATTACTGCTCATGGCCGTGTTAAAAATATCTGAAAATTTTTCATCCTCTTGAAGATAATCAAATATCGGTTTTCCAGCAGCCTTATTAAAGCCGGCTTCTCCGGTTTTAACGCTGTAAAGCAATTGATCCCACGCGCGATCATGGGCGGGATCATTGAAAAACATCAACATACCGCGCGGCGAATCCGGTTCATCCAAGAGGCATTGGGCAAGGGGTGTCAGGCTGAAATTCTTATTTTCAGTCTCATGAAAAATACCAACACTGCTGAGCGCACGGAGCAAACGATATAACGAGCTGCTATCGGTACGGGTTTTTTCTGATAATGCTTCGATGGAGGTAATGCCGTTTTTTATATGATCCGCAACCTTTAGCTTAGCCGCCACATACATGGGCTTGGTGACCAGTTTTGCTGTGGCCATTTGAAGAAATTGTGCGGAAACGGGCATTTCGTCTGAATTCATAATAAATTCCTTTCCTCTTTGAGGGCGAAGAAATGTTAAATGAATTAAACAACCTATTCAAGTGATTTTGATTGCCCGTTCGCGAACCTCTTTAAGGCCACATAGGCGGTATTATTGATGGGGGTGGGGACATTGTATTTCTTGCCCAGACGATGCAATGTGCCCTGTACCCATTCCAGTTCGAGCCTTTTCCCCCCGCGCAGGTCAAGACATTGAGAGGCAATCAAATCTTTTTCATGGCCCACTGACAGGATAAGACTTAACACATCGTCAACAGTATTTTGCGGCAAGATAATACCCATGGCTTCGGCCACCCGATGAACTTCCCACATGGATTCAAGGAGGATTTCTTTGGTATCCTCATCAGAACACATGGTGACAGCCCCGCTATTGGTTAAAGACCCCAGTCCCGCATTGGCACAGAGCAGGACAAATTTTGTCCAGAGCATTACCTGCAGATTTTCTTCACGGATGCCGATCAGGCCTGCGTCCTTGAATATTTGCGCCAATATTTTCGTTCTGCTACTCGGGCGATTACCCTTTTCAGCAAAACGGATGGTATTGGTGCCTCCGGAATGCTGAATAACGCCGGGCTTGCTAATGCTTGCTGAAACGTAGATTGCGCCGCCCACGGTCTTTCCCGGCCCGACAACGGCAGAAATAAGATCAATGCTTTCCACCCCGTTCTGCAAGGTCAGGATGAAGGTATCATCCGCCATCATGGGCAAACAGGCTTGCGCCGCCTGTTCCGTATCATAGAGTTTGACACAAAAAAGGATCAAATCAACAGTCCCCACATGACGGGTATCCGCAAAGGCGTGCGCCGGTTGGATATGCAGATCACCTTCTCTGGACAGTAGGCGCAAACCATCTGATTTAATGGCTTCAAGATGCGGCCCGCGGGCGATGAAGGTCACCTCATGACCGGCGGCGGCCAGTTTGGCCCCCAGAAATCCGCCCATACCGCCAGTACCCATAATTGCGATACGCATTTCTAATCCTCTCCCAGAAAATTCAGAACGATCTTCTTATATTCCTGTGGTTTTTCCGCGTGCAACCAATGACCGGTGCCCTCCATGGTGACAATCCTTGCCTGCGGGAACAGGGCATATATGGCCGGGTAATTATCTTCCCGCACATAATCCGATAATGCCCCGCGAATAAAAAGGCTGGGGCCGGGGTAGGGGTGGCCTTTCGGCCTTTTGGCAATATATTCATATCCCCCTTCAAGCCCCGAAACATTAATCCGCCAGCCAAGAGAGCCATCGTCTTTACGCACCAGATTGGTCAGCAGGAACAGCCGGACTTCCGGTATGGCAACATAATCGGCCAGAATAGCGTCCGCTTCCTTACGGGAAGAAACGTCAGAACGGCTAACCGCATTCAGGCCGTCAAATATACCATCGTGATGATGGGGATATTCCACAGGCGCAATGTCTCCGGCAATCAATCTTGATATTCTATCAGGGTGCGAAAGGGCCACCTGCATGGCAACCTTACCCCCCAATGAATGACCCATCAGATTTGTTTTCTGAATGTTATGATCATCCATAAATTCAATTATATCCGCCGCCATGGCGTCAAAGGACACATCACTGTCATGAGGTGAAGCCCCATGATTACGCAGGTCCAGACTATAAACCGTATAAAATTCACCGATTTGCCGGGCCAATGTTCTGAAATTGCTGGCCGAGCCAAAAAGGCCATGAAGAATTATTAATCCGGGGCCATTGCCCACCTGTTCAAAATTTAATTTCATAATGATTAGGTTATAGCCGAATTAGGCGGGATTGTGCGACAAAAAAAAGAAGCAAGCCCCGGGGTAGGGAGCTTGCTTCCAGCCAAGACAGGCAAGAGGGGTAGTAGGGGTAATTACCGTTTAAAAGTAATTTCACCTGTCTTGTCATCTACATGGGCCGTTAGGACCGGAATACCGTTTGATGAATTAATCTTTACTTTCCATTGATTGTCTTTTTTATCTACCTGTCCAACCCTGAGCTTTCTATAAGCTTTTTTAGACTTCAGGTATTTCCGCACAAGTTTTTTGGCATCGGACATGGAAATTTTCTTTTCAGCGCTGACCGTTTGGGCAGGTTGATCCATGGACGCTGCTAATACCGGTACAGAGCTCATGCCAACAACAGCTATTACAGCAGTTATAACACTCATTTTTTTCAGCATCATTCATTCTCCCATTGTTCGGTGCCGTTTTATTCCTGACCCAGCAATAACGGCTTTCATCCATCATGGAAAACGATGTGCGATGAAGTGACAAATTGTTGCGATGAAAGGATTTACTTTAGAGTTTTTTGAATATAAGGAATGATCTTACCCACGATTATGGCAACGCCTTTACTATTTGGATGTATGGCATCACTTTGATTTAATAAAGTAATTCCGGCTACACCCTCCAAAAAGAAAGGATAGAGAATGGCATCATAGGTCTTTGTAAGCTCCGGATATATACGATTGAATTCCACGGTGTAATCATTGCCCATATTGGGCGGTGCCATCATGCCGGCCACAAGAGTTTTTATGCCCGCCTGTTTCAAAATAGATAACATCTTATCTATATTGGCCCGTGTAATGTGGGGTGGAATCCCGCGCAGAGCATCATTGGCGCCAAGCTCCAGAATCACCATATCCGGCTTTGCACTGGACAACACCCATTCCAGCCGGGACAGCCCGCCGGATGTGGTATCCCCGGATACGCCGCCATTAATGATGGTAATATTATGGCCCTGCCGTTTTAATTCCTGTTCTAGCTGAACCGTGAAGCCTTCTGCCGGGGGCAGGCCATAGCCCGCCGTCAGGCTGTCCCCAAAGGCCAGGATGGTGTAATCACCGGCGAATAACGCCTGTGTTTTTATCGCGCTAAACAACAAGGCTACCGCAAACAACTTGATAGTTTTTATTATTTTCATATCTATACTGTTATACATATCAGGGATTCAATTCAACAGACGTGGATAATAATGACAAATACGGCAATTTTGCAACTTCAGGATATTTTTCTTTCCTATAAAGGCGAAGGCCATGAAATTAAAATTCTGAACGGGGTAAATCTTGATATTTTACAGGGTAGTTCCGTCGCCATTCTGGGGCCGTCCGGGTCTGGAAAATCCAGCCTGCTATCCATTATGACTGGACTTGAGAAACAAACCGCTGGCACTATTAAGGTTGCAGGACACCGGCTTGACACCATGAATGAGGACCAACTGGCGCTTTTCCGGCGGGATAATATCGGCATTGTCCTCCAATCCTTTCACCTGATTCCCACTATGACAGCGCTGGAAAATGTAGCGGTTCCGCTGGAACTGGCCGGGCGCAAGGATGCCTTTCATATTGCGCAACAAGCCCTTGACCAAGTGGGATTGTCCCACCGCATCAGCCATTTCCCGTCACAGCTTTCCGGCGGAGAACAGCAAAGGGTCGCTATTGCCCGCGCTATTGCGCCAAACCCCAAAATTATTTTTGCCGATGAGCCAACCGGCAACCTGGACGGCAAGACGGGCCATAAAATTGTTGAATTAATCTTTGGCTTACAAAAGAAAATGAACACCACACTGATCATGATCACCCATGACACTAATGTAGCCGAAAATTGTGACCGTATCCTGTCCATTCACGATGGCCTGATTACCGATCAGAAAATTCAAAAGGAAACCACGACAAAGGTTGCCGAATGAGCCGGGTTTTCCTGACTTCCGCCTTTAAATTTGCCCTGCGGGAATCCCGGTCGGCCTTAAGTCATTTCAAAACATTCATATCCTGCCTGTTTCTGGGTACCGCCATCATCGCCGGGGTAGGGTCCGTAACAGCCAATATTTCCGACAGCATCCATCAGGACGGCAAAATATTTCTGGGCGGCGATATGCAAATCAGCCAGATACAGAAGCCTTTCACCAATGAGGAAAAGGACTTTTTTGCTCAATGGGGGACAATATCAGAGATTGCCACCCTGCGCACCATGGCACAGGTCGAAAATGACGGCAGTCTGGTGGATTTAAAGGCCGTGGACGGTGCATATCCGCTTTATGGCAGTCTTGCCCTCCACGAAGGTACCTACGGCCCGGAAACTCTGTCCGAAAGAGCTGTCCGAAAGAGATGGGCGGTGGGGAATAATATTATCTGATGCGCTGGCCACAAGGCTGAATTTAAATGTGGGCGGGCAATTAAGGCTGGGAACGAAAGAATATGAGGTTCGCGGCATCATAGAAAAAGAACCGGACGTCAATAGTCAGGGTTTTCAACTTGCCCCCGGCGCAACCATTGCCCTGAAAAGCCTGTTTGAAAATTCACTGGTTCAGCCGGGAAGTCTCATAAGATTCTATGCAAGAATTAAACTAAATCAGGATGTTAACTCTAATATTTTAAAGAATAACATTAAGAAAGAATACCCGGATCGTGGCTGGGGCGTCCGGGACAGCAACAGCGGCGGCACTGGCCTCAGGCGTTTTGTCAGCCGTATGGGTCAGTTTATGACCCTTGTGGGGCTTACGGCTCTGCTGGTGGGTGGTGTCGGGGTCAGCAACGCGGTACGCTCGTATCTGGAAGGCAAAAGAAATACCATTGCCACCTATAAGATTCTGGGCGGGACCAGCCGGATCATTCTGTTCACCTATCTGGGGC
This sequence comes from Alphaproteobacteria bacterium, assembly GCA_013152755.1. Classification (GTDB taxonomy): domain Bacteria; phylum Pseudomonadota; class Alphaproteobacteria; order Sphingomonadales; family Emcibacteraceae; genus Paremcibacter. Next base: position 6,521 of record JAADFR010000050.1, on the reverse strand, counting down.
AAATTCTGCTGATCGCTTCCGGGGCTATCCTGCTTGGCCTGATAACCGGGGCGGCTCTCCCCATAATGGCCGGTGAGTTTTTGCAGGAAAGCCTGCCTGTTGACATGAATTTATCGGTCTATCCAAAACCGTTGATTCTGGCGGCTTTTTACAGCTTCTCTGTGGCCCTGATTTTCACCCTATGGCCTCTTGGCAAGGCGGTGCAATTGCCCGCCGCCCGCCTGTTTCGCCAAACGGTGAGCGTAAGGCGGGCCACAAAACAGTCGCTACCCTATATTCTGGTTATTTCAGCACTCATTATATCATTGGTGTTTGTAATCATTTATACGTCCGAATTCCACAGATTAGCCGCCGTAACCCTTGCGGCAGCAACAGGGGCGTTTCTGATCCTGTCGGCCAGTGCCTTTCTGATCAGAAAGCTGGCTCGAACGGTCCCCAGGCCGAAAAACCCCATATTCCGCATTGCGCTTAGTAATATATACCGACCCGGCAATTCCACATCCTCCATCATCATGTCCATGGGGCTTGGGCTGATATTATTTACCGCCATTGCCCTGATCGAAAATAATCTGCTCCGGGAAATCGGTGACAAGGCCGAAGGCGAAGCCCCGACATTCTTTTTCATTGATATACAGAAAAATCAATTTGAGGATTTCACCACTTATCTTGAAAACAGGGAAGGGGTCTTGTCTTACCGCACGGTCCCTAATCTGCGCGGCAGGATAACCCATGTGAAGGACATCGAATCCGCCAAAGTTCAGGTCAAGCCAGAGGGCAAATGGATTTTACGCGGTGACAAGGGTATCACTTTCTCCCACAGCTTGCCTGCGGATAATATCATCACTGCCGGGAAATGGTGGCCAGAGGATTACAACGGTTCGCCGCAGGTTTCCATTTCCGAACAGATGGCCCAAAGTATGGACCTTGTCATCGGTGATGAAATTTCCGTGAATATACTGGGCCGGGACTTTATCCTGCCCATATCCTCCATCCGCCGCTTTAGCTGGGAGAATTTTGGCATCAATTATGTGATGATGGTTGACCCCAATAGCCTGAAAGACGCGCCTTTCACCTATGTGGCCACCGCCAAAACACGCCCCGCACAAGAGGCCGCCATATATCGCGAGTTATATCAAAAATTCCCCGGTGCCTCTATCGTCCGCATGAAAGAGGTTCTGGAAAATGCCCTGACTCTGCTGGGTAAAATATCAGGCGCCATTGATGTCATGGCGGCAATAACCATCATATCCGGGGTGCTGGTCTTGGCCGGGGCCATTGCGGCGGGGCATAAGTCGCGCATTTATGATGCGGCGGTGCTAAAGGTGGTCGGGGCGACCCGCTGGGATATTTTAAAGGCTTATGTCATTGAATTTATTTTACTGGGGATCTTAACCGGTGCCGTCGCCATCCTGCTGGGGTCACTGGCGGCTTACGTTGTCATTACCCGGGTTATGGAAATGCCGTGGCAATTGCCCTTTGACATTCCCCTTGTCACCGTATCGGGCAGCATATTGGTCACCCTTGTCTTTGGTATGGTCAGCATCTGGCTCGCCATGTCTGTGCGGCCAACTCATATTTTACGCAATCAATAGCCCTAAAAATCTGCCTCAGTCGTAAAAGTCATGGGTTCTTTATTATAGGGATGGGTGAGGGTGAGCAGACGGGCATGAAGCAAAAGGCGATCAGCCATTTCCAAAGCCTTGTCATGGGCATAAAGGCTGTCGCCCAAAATAGGATGACCCATAGAGGTCGCATGAACCCTGAGCTGATGGGTGCGCCCGGTCACCGGATAAAAAGCCACTCTGGTGTAGTCTTTTGACCTGTCCAGCACTTCCCATCTGGTAAGCGCCGCTTTGCCATTCTCATGGTCAACTATATGCAGGGGGCGGTTGGGCCAGTCCAGAATAAGCGGCAGGTCTATTTCCCCGGCATCCTGCTCAACAATGCCATACAAGTGAGCCACATAGGATTTTTCCGTGGCCCGCTTTTCAAATTGCTTGCTGATATGACGGTGAGCTTCTTTATTGAGGGCCATCACCATAACGCCGGAGGTATCCATATCAAGGCGATGCACCACCGTTGCCGCCGGAAACCTGCTTTGCACGCGTAAACTCAGGCTGTCTTTCATATGCGCCTGACGTCCCGGAACCGAAAGCAAGCCGCTAGGTTTATTCAGAACTACTATATCCTTATCCAGATACAGGATATCCAACGGCGATTGAGGCGGGGCGTAAGCAAACATTAGTTTTATCCAAAATACTTATTTTCTAGCCTAAACATATATGCCATTATGCGGTCTATAAAAATAACTTTTTCATTCGGGATAAATCAAAATGATAATCAGACCTCTTTACCTCAGTATAATCGCCGTATTTCTCATGTTCGCCTCTTTGAGCGTCAATGCCGCAGATGGGGACAGCCTGAAACTAGATTATCAGCGTTTTAAGCTGGATAACGGCCTGACGGTCATTGTTCATGAGGACCATAAAGCGCCCGTTGTCTTTGTCGGGGTCTGGTATCATGTAGGGTCAAAGGATGAGCCAAAGGGCAAAAGCGGTTTTGCCCATTTGTTTGAGCATCTCATGTTTAACGGCACGGAAAATTATGATTTTGATTATTTCAAGCCATTGCAGGAAATCGGGGCCACAGGCATGAATGGCACCACTTGGCTGGACCGGACCAATTATTATGAAACTGTGCCTGTAGGGGGGCTTGACCGCGCATTATGGATGGAATCCGAACGGATGGGCCATCTGCTCGGCGCCATCAGTCAGGAAAAGCTGGACGAACAGCGGGATGTGGTTAAAAACGAAAAGCGGCAAGGGGACAACCGCCCCTATGCCATGGCACGTTATCTGGAATTTGAAGGCTTGTTTCCTGCGGATCATCCCTATCACCATTCCACCATCGGTTCCATGGAAGACCTGAGCAATGCCAGCCTTGACGATGTGAAGGGATGGTTCAAGAAATACTACGGTCCCACCAACGCGGTTGTTGTCCTCGCCGGGGATATTGACCTGAAAACCGCCAAGGCTTTGATGGCTAAATATTTCGGGGATATTGAACCCGGCGCGCCCCTGACCCGTAAAAAGTCACTGGTGCCGGACCGGACCCAGAATACGGCGGAAATCATGTATGACAATGTGCCGCAACCCCAATTACGCTGGCTATGGGCCGTACCGGGGCGCACAGAGCAGGAAACAGCGCAGCTTACCATTGCCGCCAATATATTAGGGTCCGGTAAAAATTCACGGCTTTATAAGAAACTTATTCATGAAACCAAGCTGGCCACCGATGTTTCGGTTTATATTCAGAAATTCGAGCTGGCCAGTGTTTTCACGATCTCTGTTACCCTTAAACCCGAGACTGATCTGGATGAGGTCAGGGATATTGTCAATAAGACTATGGCCACGTTATTAAAAAACGGCCCCGACAAAAAAGAACTGGCCCGGGTAAAGGCGGGCATCGACAGCAATGTCATCCGCTCCCTTGAATCCGTTTCCGGCAAGGGGCGTATGCTGGCAACGGGGCAGCTTTATTCCGATAACCCGAATTTTGTTAACAAGTCGCTCAACTGGCTGAATACTACGGACCGCAAGGATGTTAAGCGGGTTATGCAGAAATGGCTGTCAGACGGGGCCTATCAGCTGACAATCCTGCCCCATGGCAAGCATAAAGCCGTCAAAGAGGCCGCTGACCGCAGCAAAATGCCTGATATGACGAAAAATTCCGCCCTTAAATTACCGCCGTTACAGGAAGACCGCCTTAAAAACGGAATCCGGATTATTCTGGCCGAACGCCACACTATTCCGGTGGTTAATATGAGCGTCCAGTTCGATGCCGGTACGGTTTCCGACCAAAACGGCAAGGAAGGCACCGCTGATTATGCCTTTGGCTTGATGAATGAAGGCACCAAGAGCCTGACGTCACTTGAAATGGCCAACACCAAGGAAATGTTAGGGGCAAATATTGGCTTTAACAATGGCCGGGATACGTCCAGCATCACGCTGTCTGCCTTGAAAAAGAACCTTGATCCGTCGGTAAAACTATGGGCGGATGTGGTGCAAAACCCCGGTTTCCGGCCAGAGGATTTTGAGCGCGACCGGGGCCTGATTCTCAACCAGATTGAGCAGTCCAAAGTTAACGCCCGGTCCATCGCCCTGTCACTTCTGGCCAAGAAAACCTATGGGGACGGTCATCCTTATGGCTTGTCATCACAGGGAACCGAGAAATCCATCAAGGCCATGACCCGCAAGGATTTGACCAACTTTATCAATGGTTGGATACGCCCGGATAATGCGACCATATTTGTGGTTGGGGACACTACAATGGCTGATATAAAGCCTGTGCTGGAGAAATATTTTGGCAAATGGCGCGCGCCCAAAGTACCTAAAGGCAAGAAAAACATTCCAAATGTGGATAATGCCACTAAAACGCGGATATATCTGGTGGATAAGCCCGGATCACCTCAGGCGACCATCGTTGCCGGGCAAATTGCACCGTCCAACCGGGATCCGCGTTTCTTTAACGTTAATGCGGTGAATGAAATACTGGGCGGCAATTTCTCTGCGCGGCTCAATATGAACCTGCGCGAAGACAAGGGCTGGGCCTACGGTGCCTTCAGCGGTGTCCGGTCTGTGGCCGGGCCGGGGCTGTATATCCTGTTCGCCCCCGTGCAGATCGACAAAACAGCCGAGGCCATGCAGGAAGTGCTGAAAGAAACCACGAACCTCTATAACGGCACCAAGCCCGCCACAGAGGAAGAAATCGCCCTGATGCGCAAGAATAAGGTTCTAACCTTGCCGGGCCGTTTTGAGAGCGCCAGTGCCTTGCTGGGCTATATCATGGATAATGAGGTCAGGGGCCGGGATTATAAATATGCTGAAACATTGCCGGAAAAATATCAGGCGATCACCGTGGATATAATTCAGAAAACCGCAAAGGATATTTTAAAGCCAGATGCCCTGACATGGGTGGTGGTCGGTGACCTGAGTAAGATTGAGCAGAAGATACGTGACCTGAAACTTGGTGAAGTAACGGTCGTAGACGCAGAAGGGAAGCCCGTTAAAGACGCAGAGGGGAACAGTGCCAAATAAAACAGTAACCCCATAGTGTATAACAAATAAGACCTCCATAAAATGCGCATAATTTATATTATGGAATATTTTATGGGGGTTTTTGTTTATGTTCTACTATATGCTAGGTAAAGCGTTATTTGATAATGATCTGTTTTATAACGACAGGCGCGTTAATAACCTGATGACCAAACCAGTCTTTATCGTCTGTCGCTTTATCGCCTGTGGGCTGTTGCTGGATATTTACGACCACATCCATGCCACTTGTCACCCGTCCAAAGCTAGCATAGCCCTGACGTTGACCTTCCGGATAACGGGTTGACCCAAAATCAAGGCCGCTGTTGTCACCGACACAGATAAAGAATTCCGATGTTGCTGTGCCCGGTTCATCACGCGCCATGGATATAACGCCGTTCAGATGGGAAATTCCCGTCTGCTTTGTCGTTTCATGGGCTATGGCGGGCCTTTCTGGAACCTGTTCATTTCGGCCACCCTGTATCAAAGTGAGAATCTTGCGTTTTCTGGCCTGATTATTATCCAGCCGTGAGGCCCGGTAAAAGTGACCGCCTTTATAGAGTCCTGCCTTGATATTCTGGATGAAATTCTCAACTGTTATGGGCGCCTGTTCAGGATATAGCTCAAGCGAGATGTTGCCTTTGTCGGTTTCTATGGTCACATTTATGATGTTGGCAGCGGCATTGGCACCTTGAACCATCATCAAAGTAAGCAGGAATATTATAAATGATCTCATTGCATTTCCCCGGCTTGTTTTCTGCGTTCTGAAAAAACATACCATAATGTAATTGTGAATAATATGGCAAGCACGCCAAAGACCATCCGGTTCATATTGATCCAGCCGACGGTTTCCAGCATATAGCCAGAGGTCAGTGTTGATGCGGCGGTAAGGCCATAGACCACAAAGTCATTCATACCCTGAACATGGGCTTTTTCCGAAGCACTATAGGCATGTTCCAACAACGTCGTGCCAGCGGTAAACATGAAGTTCCACCCCATACCCAAGAGAATAAGCGAGCCGTAAAAATTCACGAGTTCTATGCCCGCCACGGCAAATGAGGCAGATGCGGCAAGGCACAACATGCCAGTGAATAATATCTGAACCGAGCCAAACCGCGCAATTAGCGTACCGGAAAAGAAGGCCGGCAGGAACATGGCCCCCACATGCCATTGAATGACACTGGCCGCATCACTGACCTGAAACCCGCAATATTCAACGATTTGTATGGGTGATGACGTCATGACGTAAGACATGATCAGATAGGCCCCTGCCGCATTCAGGCTGGCACACAGAAAGGCCGGTCTTTTAAGAACCTGCCATGCGCTTGGTTTTGTCTCCGGTTGCGTGTCATGCTCTGTCTGTTCATCCGTTTTCCGGGCGGGAAATCTTAGAAACAGCAACAGAGATTGGGTCAGGAAGCTCAGGGCGAT
>JAADFR010000049.1 GCA_013152755.1 Alphaproteobacteria bacterium | reverse complement strand
ATTCATCCATGAATGCCGGAAAATCGACTACCCTGCTCCAATCCAGTTTCAACTATCGGGAACGGGGCATGGGCACCATGCTCTATACGGCAGCCTTGGATGACCGTTACGGCAAGGGTGTCGTTACGTCCCGCATCGGGCTTGAGGCCAAGGCCCATACCTTTGACGAAAATACCGATATTTACCGAGAAGTGACCGAGGAATTAAAAAAACGCAAAATCAACTGCCTGTTGATTGATGAGGCCCAATTCCTGTCCCGGGATCAGGTATTCCAACTGGCAGCCATCTGTGACAATCGGGATTCCGGTGCTAACTTACGGAATCCGCACCGATTTTCAGGCCAATCTGTTTGAGGGCAGTATGCATCTTCTGGCGTTGGCCGATGAATTGCGGGAGCTTAAAACCATCTGTAAATGTGGCCGCAAAGCCACCATGAACCTGCGGACCGATGAAAAAGGCCGGGTCATCAAGGAAGGCGAGCAAACGGAAATCGGCGGCAATGACCGCTATGAAGTATTATGCCGGAAACATTTCATGGAACTGGCTTTTTAATGGTTTGCGTTACAAATAGCCTGACTGATTTCAAGCGCCCCCATCATATCCTGATAGATGCTTTCGCTTAACAACAACCGCAGGTCCCTTTTATCATCAACCATCTGGCGGAATTTAGGCAGGGTTTCACTATCGTTCAGTTTATGTCCCGTATCATCGGCCCATTCAAGCACATCGTCATATTGGCTGACCTCCTGTGCAACAAGGGCATAATGATAAATCACATTACCCAAAGTTGGCGCATCATAGCCCGGCTTAACCGTAATATCCCGAACCATTTTACCGTGGGGACTGGTCATGATACAGGCATATTGGTTATCTTCCTTAAGTGAAATATCCAATTCCACCGCCGCCGCCGTAATGGCCTCCTCAATAAAATCACTCATTGATAGTCTCCGCCGCCTTCTTAGCGCCTGCTTTACGGCTACCTTTACCCAGTTTCTGCTCCAACGCGCCGGTGAGTTTACCATTCTTATCAATTTCATAAGACGTCCGGGGCGCTTTGTTGGGCCTGAATTCAAGCAGGGCTTCGCCGCCCGGATTATGACTTTGGCGGATTTTCTGATCAATACCAATATCCCGTTTGGACACCGGTATCCAATCTTTGTGAGGTCCATGCTGTGTCTGTGCGAGGCTCCGGTCCAGCGCCGCCTGTAACTCTGCCTTTTTGCGCAGCGCAATGGCACTGTAACCCGGCGCATTGGGATCCGTTACAATGGGGCGACCATCAGGGTGACGGAAATCCCACATATCATGGTCCCCGGTAAAGCCCTTTCCGGTGCCGCCTTCCGGCCCATTCCGGTTATATTTCAATTTACCATCAGCCCCAAGGCGGGTATTGGACAGCCCCCTGTCAACCACAACGCCATCTTCAACGGAAATCAACCCTTTATCGACCAGCTTATTGATGTCATCAATATTATCGCCATATTCCTTGAGCCTTTGATCATATCTTTTTTGCAGGGCCTTATTCTGTTTGGTCAGTTTAGCCACCTGCGCATCATGTTTTTCCAGCTGCAATTTATTGGCATTTTTTGGTTTTTTCGGCAGCACAAGCTCCTTGGGCTTCTTGGGTTTGAAAAAGCCTACCTCCCCCTGACTTCCGGGCGGGGCACCGAGTTTTACATCCAGATCATTGATGGTTTTAGACTTTAACTTTACATGTTTAGGCGGATGTCCGGCCCGCAATTTTGCGATGGCGGAATCATTGGCCGCCCGTATCCGTACGCTTAAGCCCGAATTATTGACCTCTGCCTGTATAGTTTTCATCACCTTGGGCAACATCCCGAATGGCCGGGGATCGGTCACCGTTTTCCCGGCGGCGCCCTCTAAAATACTCCGGTCCAGAATACCGCCAACCTTGCCATCCGGCATACCGCGCGGATAGGCCTTTTTCATCTGGCCCATACCACCGACTTTTCCTTTGGGCATGATGGTATTTTTACCAACAAAATTTGCCCCGGAGTCAACAGTTGCTGCCGTTGCAACCTCTGTCGTTGTCTTGGTCGCCCCCGCATTTGCCGGTTTAGCCGCAGTCCTTGGCGCACTCTTGGCCGCCGCTGTGGATGGCTTAGCCTTGGCCACCAGCCGGGGGGCGCTCTTGGCCGCCGGTGTTGGCTTGACCTTGGCTGCAACCCGAGGGGCACTCTTGGCCGCTGATGCAGGCTTGGCCTTAACCGCAACCCGAGGGGCACTCTTAGCCGCTGATACAGGCTTGGCCTTGACCGCAACCCGTGGGGCGCTCTTGGCCGCTGATGCAGGCTTGGTCTTGACTGCAACCCGAGGGGTACTCTTAACCGCTGATACAGGCTTGGCCTTGGCCGCAACCCCTGGGGGGCTCTTGGCCACTGATGCAGGCTTAGCCTTTGCCACTAATCGGGGGGCACTCTTGGCGGACGTTGTGACCGGTTTTGCTTTTGGCCGGGCCACGGCGATCGGTTTTGGAGTCTTCTTAGGCGTCAAGCTCGTCGTCACTTTTGTGGCTAAATTCTTGGCCGATTCACGGGTGATTGACCGACTTTTAACCAATGCCTTCTCAACTGCAATACCGGTTTCCTTGCCCGCAACCTTAGCCACCGTTTTCCCGACGGCTTTTGAGGCCGCGACGTTAATCAAACCTTTTTCAGCAATATCACGGCCCACATTCTCGGCCACTTTCTTGCCCACGGACTGACCCACTTTTTTGGCGGCAACTTCGGCAACTTCTTTGCTGACCCCCTGTTCCAATTTTTTAGCCAAAACTTTCCGGGCCGTCGCACGGGCAACGGCTTTTTCGACAATTTTCTTACTGGCCCCGGTTTTTACATCATATTGTGCGAGCTTGATCAGCTTGTCCGCAACACTGCGGCCCACTTTTGCCCCGGTTTTCATGGCCCCTTTGGCCGCCGCCTTTGTGGCCAGACCCTTGGACAGGTTTTTTGCGAACACCTTGGTCGCGACCTTTACCGCAACGGCTTTACCCACCAGTTTACTGCCCACGGCAACCGCCGCATTACCCACGCCGCCAGACGCCATCATTGCCCCGTCAATCAGGTAACCTGCTGCAACGATACGGTTATTGGCTGCCTTCTTTTCCAGCGCCCCCTCCGTTTGCAAATCAGACATTTCCGCCATATCATTCAATATGTCCCGCTGTGCTGCCGAAAGGTTAGGATCCTTCAACATACGTTCAATGACGATATTCTTGTTTTCGGTTTTTGACAGCAGTCGGTCTTCCTGGCGATTGGATTTTGACAATTCAAGCTGCTGTTGCGCCCCGATAGACAGAAGGCTGGCCCCTTCCAGCGCCACATCTTTATAGGCATCATTCCGGGTTCGTTCCAAATCCTCTTTCAAGGCTGCCGCATTTGCCTCCCGGTTAATCTGATCGGAAATTTTCTGCCGCAACGCCGTCTTGGCATTCATCTCCACCTCTTCCTCAGGGGTGAATTTTAACAGATCCATTGAGGCCGCCTCATTGGCATCCTGCAGGGCAACGATCCGGTCCATCTCATCCTGATCCCCATTATCCCGTGCCTCGGCAAATAACCTACGTAATTCTTTACCCTTATCCAGACTGTCCTGCACCTCGGCGGCCCGCTTTTCCCCCGCTCTCTGAATGGCGGCTTTTTTCTCCGCAGCAGCCTGCTTGGCTTGTATAGCGGCCATCTTGACCTCGTTCTTGGCCCGCAGGTCGGCCATTTCCTTTTGGTCCTCCGCCTCGCGTACTTTATCCGCTTGCCTTCTAGCCGCTAATTCCGCATCTTTTTTTATCTGTTCTTCATGTTCAACAAAGCGGGTTTTAGCCGAATCCGGCAGACTGTCCCAATCACTACGGCCCATGACTTTTTCGTAATATTCCTGACCCACCTCTTTCGGGGTGGCCCGAAATTCCTCACGGAAAAGTGTCTCCCCCATATCATCGGTAATCAGCAGCTCTTCATTGCCCTCACTATCCGTCTTTATGATGACGATTTCCCCATCCTCATCCACAGCGGACGTCTCTACCCTGTTGCCCTCTTTATCTACCGTTACCGTCGAGCCATCGGCATATCTCTCCTCTGTTTCCAGAACATTGCCCTCAAGGTCTTTTTTGACAATGGTATATTTACCGTCCGTATCCCGCGTGGTTTCTGTCACAAAACCGTCTGCGGTTTTTTCAACGGATTCCAGCGTTCCGTCTTCCGTGAATTTACTTTCCAGTATCTCACCGTCCTTACCGGTTTTTGTCGCAGTGACCACACCGTCCGGCCCGATGGACGATACGATGTTGTTGCCGTCTTCATCTACCGACGTCGCATGTTCGGTGCCGTCCTCATCGACGGTAATTTTTGACTTTACAGTGGTTCGCGTGCCATCAGGGTTTGTAAATACCGACGTAACGTCGCCTGTTGCAGGATCGGTCATTGATCCGCTGGCCAACCCCTTGCCCTTTGGCGGCATGACTTCCCGCGAGATTTCTTTGCCGTTTTCATCCGCCTTTACAACAGTCCGTGACCCGTCCGGATTTTCAAATGATGTGATACGCTCACCGGTCTCGGGGTCAACACTCTCACTCTTAGCCAATTCAACTTTGGCTCCCTTTTCATAATAGGCGGTATCAGTGAGCTTCCCGTCATCATCATACCATTTTGCCAATCCCTGCCGCTGACCCGCCTCAAAGGGAATTTCCCGGCGAAGTGTGCCATTTGAATAATATTCCTGAAACAGGCCATGAAGCTTGCCCTTTAATTGAGGTTTCACCTCATAAGGCTTGCCATTGCTATGATATGTTTTCCACAGGCCTTCCGGTACGCCGGCCTTATAGTCACCTTCTTCGCTCAAATTACCATTCTCATGATACCATTTGGCATAGCCCACCCGTACCCCCTTAACTATGGGAATTTCCCGCCGGAGTGCGCCGCTGTTATAATATTCCTTAAAGGTCCCCTGAAGCTTGCCGTTGACAAAAGGCTTTTCTTCATAAGGCTTGCCATTGCTATGATACGTCTTCCACAGGCCTGCCTGAACACCGTATTTATAATTGCCTTCTTCGCTCAGGTTGCCATTTTCATGGTACCATTTGGAACGCCCTTCTCTCACCCCCATAACAACGAGGATTTCCCGCCGGATGGCTCCACTGGTATAAAATTCTTTAAAAACCCCCTGAAGTTTACCATTGACAAAAGGCTTCTCCTCATAGGTTCTGCCATTCTCATGATAGCTTTTCCAAAGCCCCTCCTGAACGCCGTATTTATAGCTGCCGTCTTCCTTTAAATTACCATTCTTGTGATACCATTTTGCGAGGCCTTCCCTTACGCCAAGCACAAGGGGAAGCTCTCTGCGGATTTCTCCGGTATCGTAATATTCCTTGAAAACCCCCTGAAGTTTGCCATTCACAAAGGGCTTTTCTTCATAAGTCTTGCCATTCTCATAATAGCTCTTCCACAGGCCCTCCTGCATGCCGTAGGCATATTCCCCCTGTTCTTTTAATTTGCCATTCTTATAATACCATGCGGCTTTGCCATGGCGTTTATCGTTCTTGACGGTAATGGTATATTTGGTCTGTCCATTTTCATATTTCGCCGTATCTACCCGGGCCTGAGCGGGTACGGCTATCATGATGATAAACAAGCAAATATATAATCTGCCCAAAATATTATAATTTTTCATATTTTCCCTCGCTATCAGCCAAATTGACGAGTCAGAAATTTAGAGTCTGTGAACAATCAGGCAACGTCTTGAAATATTGGTAAAAACAAAATAAATTCAGAAACAGGTTTGGGCCTTATCATGGCCTGAGAATCTTATGATCCCTCATTTTATTAATATCATATATACAAAAATTTGAGTCAATCTTCAACAATGCGTTTTTCTGACCCATTCGGGACCGTGAAAACTTATTGCTTTAATTTTAGGAATTATTAAACTATATTATTAAAATACTAATTAATTTACTGATTAAATAGAATTATAAAAGATAGAATTAGGCCATTAGTTTTTACCTAAAGTGATTTACAGTTGAAATTCCGATTTAAGCTATTACCCTGTTCACAAAAACAAACAACAACAATGAAATCGGAAAAGTCAGATAAAAGTATGAATATGAAAAATAATGAAAAAAAGGGAACCATAGAATTGGACCGCCATTGGCATCTTGCCACCAATGATCATGAAATTGCCCTGACCGAGCTGGAATATTCCCTGTTACGGTCTTACGAGAGCTTTACCCGCTGGATGAAAGAATGCGTGGTAGCGGCCTCGGGCTTTAATATGAGCGCCAATGACTGTGCCATTCTTAACCTGATCGCTATGCGTGGACGGCCCAAGGGGATCACAGAAATCGCCCGCCTGTTAAACCGGGACGACAATACCAACATTCAATATACCATCCGCAAGCTCACCCAGGATAAGCTGGTGGAGAAAACATCAACCGATAACCGCCGCAAAGGGGTCCGTTACCGGGTAACCAGTGCGGGCAACAAGGTTGTGGAACGGTTTGTCGCTCTGCGCCGGGGGTTGCTCATTGAAATGACAGAGACCATTCGGGCCATGGATGATCAATTGGCGGGCGGCAGTAAAATTCTTGATATTATGACCGGTATGTATGATCAGGGCGCGCGCATAGCCGCCACCCATCGGCCAAGCTTTGACGAAGAAGACTGACGAAATAATATAAAAGGGTATGGAATGAAAATCAGCAGGAGAGGATTCTCTCTCGGTAGCGGTGCTTTTACGCTGGCTTTCCTGCTAGGCGGCAAAGTTATACAGCTAACCCCCGCAGAAGCCAAAGCCCGAAATACCCCTTTTCAAACCATAACCGATGATCAAGCCGCTCTCATTGACCTGCTTGGGGATGCTATCGTACCCGGTGCAAAGACTGCTGGGCTGTCCCATTATATTGATCATCAGCTGTCAACGTCCTTCTCGGATAATCTTCTGATCATACGGTATTTGGGTGTCAATCCGCCTTTTGACGGTTTCTATCGCGCGTCCCTGACCGCCTTTGAAAATGCCGTAAAACAGCAATATGATAAAAAACCCGCCGACCTTTCCGCGCCTGAAATGGCTGACTTTATCACCCTTATGATGCAGAAAAACCCGGCGGGTTGGGATCGCGCGGCCCCACCGGCCCCGTTTTTCTATTTTGTCCTGCGCAGTGACGCCATTGATGTGACTTACGGCACGATGGACGCCTTTGACGGACTGGATATTCCCTATATGGCCCATATAGAGCCAGCCCATCCCTGGAAGGTAAACCTATGAGACGCCAACCGGAAAAAGTCGATATCATCATCATTGGCTCGGGGGCCGCAGGCAGTCTTATGGCGGCAAAACTATCCAAAGCAGG
>JAADFR010000048.1:1749-8831 GCA_013152755.1 Alphaproteobacteria bacterium | reverse complement strand
AATATCCCCGGTGCCGCCTGCCACATCCAATAGCTTCATACCTGCCGTGGGGCGCATGACCCGGATCATGTCGTCTTTCCACAACCGGTGCAGGCCGCCGCTCATCACATCATTCATGATGTCATATTTCTTGGCGACACTGTCGAATACATTACGAACCAGACCCTGTTTGGAGTCTTTGTCTACGGTCTTAAAACCGAAATGGGTGGTTTCTTGTGAATTATCTTTTATCATGCCGGGCAACATAAACCACTGGTCCATGCTGTACCAGTATTTATTTTGATGATGAGAGAGAAGATATGCCTGAACTGCCCGAAGTCGAGACCGTGAAGAATGGCATCATTCCCCTGCTGGCGGGGCGGCGGCTGGTGCGGGTCATTCAGCGGCGGGATAAATTGCGTATTCCCCTGCCCGATAATTTCGCCGAACGGCTGCGGGGACGGCGCATAGAGCAGATCACCCGCCGGGCGAAATATCTGTTGTTTCATCTGGACGGGGCGGAAATCCTGATCTGTCATCTGGGCATGTCGGGCAAGATGACTCTGGTGGCGGCCAAAGACCGCCTGACGCCGGATGAATTTGAGAAACATGATCATATCATTTTGGAATCGGACCGTCATGATCTGGTGATTTTCAATGATCCGCGTCGTTTTGGCCTTATGACCCTATGTCCCGCGGGGGAGCTGGACCAGCATGCCCTGTTTCGCCATATGGGGCCGGAGCCTTTGGGCAATGAATTTAACGGGGATTATTTGCGGGGCAAGACCAAAAAAAGTCGTTCTCCAGTCAAAAACCTGTTGCTGAATCAGCGAGTCGTTGTCGGTTTAGGCAATATATATGTTTGCGAGGCCCTGTTTCTGGCCGGAATTTCACCGGAAAAAAAGGCCTGTGACCTGAGTGATGATGAGGTGGAAAATCTGGTGCCGATTATCCGGGATGTCCTGCAACGGGCGATTGAGGCCGGGGGCTCAACCCTCAAGGATTATGCGCGTGTGGATGGGGAACTGGGGTATTTCCAGCATGAATTCCGGGTCTATGGCCGGGCGGGAGAGGCCTGCCTCAAAGTAGGTTGCAACGGCGAAATTACCCGGATTATTCAAAGCAACCGGTCGACATTTTATTGTCCCCGCTGTCAGGATTAGCTATTCTCCCCCCATGCTATTTGCCGCAAAATCACCTGTGAGGATTGCTGCCTTGCTGTTGCTGGCCCTTTTCGGGGCCGCGCAGGCCATGGCGGCGGCCCCGCCGCGCCTGCTGTCTGATCTGGATATTCCGCTGATGCCGGGCTTTGTGGAAGAGGGTGATAGCCGGGTGGTCTTTGACACGCCGCAGGGGCGGATTATAGAAGTGCGGGCGACGGGGCAGCAAAACAGGCAAAAGACCCTTGACTATTATCAGCTGTTACTGCCGTCACTGGGTTGGCGGCGGATTGCGGACAAGTCGGCGGACTGCGGGGATTTCTGTCTGATGGCCCGGCGGGAGGCGGAGATATTAAAGCTCACGGTCACGGAAATAAAACAGCCCCGGCACAAGACTCTGATTTACTTTTCGGTTAATCCCGAATAAAGACGGTAGCGCATTATTGGTTGCGTAAAAAATAAAGGAGACGACGATATGCCCTATGAGATGATTCTGGTTGATTGTAACAAGCCTGTGGGCCTGATCACCCTGAACCGGCCAGAGGCCATGAATGCCCTGAACGGGCAGCTTATGGATGAGCTGACGTGCGCCCTTCGTAATTTTGAGCAGGATGAAGACATCCGCGCCATCGTCATCACCGGCAGTGCCAAGGCCTTTGCCGCCGGCGCCGACATCAAGGAGATGCAGGATAAAGGCTATATGGATGCCTATATGAATGACTTTATCACGGCCAACTGGGAAGAGGCCTCCCGTTGCCGCAAGCCAATCATCGCGGCGGTGGCCGGCTATGCTCTGGGCGGTGGATGTGAGTTGGCCATGATGTGTGACTTCATTCTGGCGGCAGATAATGCCAAGTTTGGCCAGCCGGAAATCAAGCTGGGCGTTATTCCCGGCGCGGGCGGAACCCAGCGGTTGACCCGCTTTGTCGGCAAGTCCAAGGCCATGGAAATGGTCCTTACGGGCCGGATGATGGATGCGGAAGAAGCGGAGCGGGCCGGACTGGTCAGCCGGGTGGTGCCGGTTGATGACCTTGTGGAGGACGCCCTGAAGACGGCGCGCAAGATTGCTGACCTATCCTTGCCGTCTGTGATGATTGCCAAGGAGTGTGTCAATAAGGCCTATGAGACCACTTTGCGGGAAGGCGTTATGTTTGAACGGCGGGTCTTTCATTCCCTCTTTGCCACAGAGGATCAGAAAGAAGGCATGGCGGCCTTTGCGGAAAAAAGAACCGCAAAATTCAAACATAGATAAAGCCGTTACCGAACAGGTGGGGTTTTTCGGGAAATATCTTGAAAAGCCTGTTGACCAACGGGTCGGGCATGGTTATAAGCCAGCACTTGAAATTGGATCAAAATGATTACAGCCGCTGATTCTCCTGAAGCATAGCATTCAGTAGAGAGACGGGCTTACAAGAGAAAGATATATTCCTGATGGCTAATTTGTTACAGGCAAAGAAAAGAATTCGCGCCAATGCTCGGCGTGCCGAAGTAAATAAATCCCGCAAAAGCCGGATCCGTACCTTTGTCAAGAAGGTGGAAATGGCGCTGGAAAGCGGTAATGCTGATGAGGCCCGTCTGGCCCTTAAAGAAGCTCAGCCCGAATTGATGCGCGGCGTGACCAAGGGCGTTCTTCATAAAAAAACCGCCTCGCGGAAAGTTTCCCGTCTGGCGAAACGGGTGAAAGCCCTGTCTGCCTGAGGCGACAATCCTGCGGGCCTTCGAGTCGCCCGAATGAATCCGGCGAGTCTCACATAATTATTGATGAAAAAGCGGAAGTCCACGGGCTTCGGCTTTTTTTTGGACCAAATGCGGGGCCTACAGACCGTAATATCTGATGCAGCCTGCCGGGGGGCATAGTGATAATATTACCACATACAAGATATGGTATGTGGCCGCCTGTATAGGCCATATACAGGCCATAAATAGTGATTATTTTCAGATGAAGTGATTGCCAGAAACCCCTCTGGCCTGTACCCTGCTTATGGCTCGATAAGGGGTTGGGCCGAACATAATATAGCGCAATGGAGTTTCAGGCGGGTTTTTATAGCGATGCCTGTGGGGGTGCTTTTGTTGCTTTAAAATAAAGAGGAAAAATGGGTTGAGTTACACCGGTGATGTTACGGTTGAGGAAGTCTGGAAAATACTTGCCGAAAATGAAAATGCCATCCTTGTAGATGTGCGCACCCAGGCGGAATGGGCCTATGTTGGTCTGTGTGACCTGTCACAAATGAACAAGACGCCGCTATTGCTCAGCTGGCAAATTTTTCCTCAAATGGACATCAATGGGGATTTTGCGCGCACTATCGTGAAAATGGATATACCAAAAGATAGTCCGCTATACTTCCTCTGCCGGTCCGGGGTTCGCTCCAAGGCGGCGGCAAGTGCTATGGTGGCTGAGGGCTATAGTCAATGTTTTAATATTCTGGAGGGGTTTGAGGGCGACCGGGATGCGGCGGGGCATCGGGGGACGTGCGGTGGCTGGAAAGCGGCGGGCCTGCCGTGGAGCCAGAGCTAGGCGAATTTTATATTTTAGGGAATTTAGGGGTTTATAGAGATAATGACAATGGTGACAGCACCGCAGAATGAGGTCGCGGCGACGGATATGGAAGAGGACTGGTCAAGGGTTCTGGGCCGCTTGAAGGCGGAATTTGAAGACAGTGTTTTCAACAGCTGGTTCAAACCGCTGGCGCTGGTGAATATTGAGGATGGCTGTGCGATCATGGCGGCCCCGACCCGATTTATGCGCAATTGGCTACAATCCAACTATGCTGATCGGATCAGAAGCGCCTGGACATCCGAGAATTCCGGGGTTTCAGATATAGATTTTGTGGTCCTGTCCGGATTCTCCAACCGGGCGGCGGCCGTGGATATTGAGATGCCGAAGGTCCAAAAACCGATCGCCAGTGCCGTTCCATCAAAAGAAAGCGAGTTCGGTGCGCCGCTGGACCCACGCTTTACCTTTGACAGTTTCATCGTGGGCAAATCCAACGAACTGGCTTATGCGGCGGCCCGGCGGGTGGCGGAAAATAAAGAGGTGCATTTTAACCCGCTGTTCCTTCATGGCGGTGTGGGGCTGGGCAAGACCCATCTGATGCATGCCATCGCCTGGGCCAATAAGGAACGCTTCCCGGATCGGCGGGTGGTCTATCTGTCCGCTGAACAATTCATGTATCAGTTCATCACCTCTATCCGCTATAAGGACACCATGTCTTTCAAGCAGAAATTTCGTTCTGTTGACCTGTTGATGATTGATGACCTGCAATTTATCGCAAATAAGCAATCCACCCAGGAAGAATTTTTCCATACCTTCAACACCCTCATTGACCATAGCCGTCAGGTGGTGATCTCGGCGGATCGCTCGCCCACCGATATGGAAGGTATTGAGGAACGTATCCGCTCCCGCCTTGGCTGGGGCCTTGTGGCGGATATTCATCCCACGGAATATGAACTGCGTCTGGGTATCTTACAGCAAAAGGCCAACAAGGTGCCCGAAGTGGACATCAGCCTGTCGGTGCTGGAATTTCTGGCCCGGCGGATCACATCCAACGTGCGGGAGCTTGAGGGTGCGTTGAACCGCATGATCGCCCATGCGACCCTGATCGGGCGCGAGGTGACGCTGGAAATGACTCAGGAAGTTCTGCAGGACTTGCTGCGCGCCAATGTGCGGCGGGTCAGCATAGATGAAATACAGCGCCGGGTGGCCGATTATTTCAATATTCGCCTGTCTGACCTGCTGTCGGCCCGGCGGGCGCGTCAGGTGGCCCGGCCTCGCCAAGTGGCCATGTATCTGGCCAAACAGCTGACCGCAAAATCCCTGCCCCATATTGGCCGGCAGTTCGGCGGGCGGGACCATACCACGGTCATGCATGCGGTAAAACGCATCGATGAATTGCGTCTGGCAGACAGCGATCTGGAAGAAGACATCCAGCATCTTGAACGCATATTCGGTACTTGAGTCGCCATTTTTTTGCCCTTCTGATTCTGATGGCGCGACTCGGTGCTAATCTCTAAAAAATCCTTTGATCAGGCTGACCAATATGCTAGGGTCAGGACCAGTTATTTATGTCTAAATTGCAAGATTAAGAAGCGCGAAAAAATATGAAGCTCAATATAGAACGAAGTGCGTTGTTAAAGTCACTGGGGCACATTCAGAGTGTGGTGGAAAAACGTAATACCATTCCGATTTTATCCAATGTTTTGCTGGATTGTGAGGGCGGTCAGCTGAATATGGCGGCCACGGACCTTGATCTGGCGATTTCGGAAACGGTTGCGGCCGAGGTGGCCTTGGCGGGGGGGATTACTGCCCCGGCCCATACGCTTTATGACATCGTGCGGAAGCTGCCCGATGGATCACAGGTCGAACTGGCTTATGATGGTGACAGCGAACGCTTGACCATCAGCGCGGGCCGGTCCCGCTTTACCCTGTCGTGCTTGCCCCGGGAAGATTTCCCGGTCATGTCAGAGGGCGATCTGCCCCATAGTTTTGAGGCCCCGGCGGCCAATCTGAAACGGCTGATTGATAAAACCCGCTTTGCGGTCTCTACCGAGGAAACCCGTTATTACCTGAACGGCATATACCTCCATGTGGCCAGCGATGATGACGGCGGCGCGGTCTTGCGCGGGGTGGCCACCGATGGTCACCGTCTGGCCCGGTTCGATATGGCACAGCCAGAGGGGCTGGAAGATATGCCGGGGGTGATTGTGCCCCGTAAAGCCGTGGGTGAATTGCGCAAGCTGGTAGATGAATATGAGGGCGACATCAAAGTCTGTCTGTCTGAAACCAAAATCCGCTTTTCCTTTGCCGATATTGTGCTGACGTCAAAGCTCATTGACGGCACATTCCCCGATTACAGCCGGGTCATCCCTGAAGGCAATGACAAGATACTGGAAATCGGCAGCGGTAAATTTGCCGAGGCCGTGGACCGGGTATCCACCATTTCCACGGAAAAAACCCGTTCCATCAAATTATCCATGAGCGCGGGTAGCCTGCGTCTGTCGGTTAATAGCCCCGATCAGGGCACCGCTAAGGAGGAGCTGGAAGCCAGCTATAGCGCAGAGGATATGGAAATCGGATTTAATTCCCGTTATCTGCTGGATATTTTAAGCCAGATAGAAGGCGACCTGGTGCAGGTTGTTTTGGCCGATTCAACGGCCCCCACCATCCTGCGGGATGTGACCGATGATGGCGCACTCTATGTCTTGATGCCCATGAGAGTTTAAGGACCTGTTCTGACACAGCTCGAAAAAATAAAGCCCCATGACTCGCAAGGGGGGGCGTCTGTTTCGATTCTGGCCCCGCGTGTGCGGCTCCGAAAAGATTTTCGGGTGCCCGCGCTTTATGTGGACCGTCTCCATTTGACGGATTTCAGATGCTACCGCCATATGACGCTGACCCCGGGGGCTAATTCCGTGGTGCTGACCGGGCCCAACGGGGCGGGCAAGACCAATATTCTGGAGGCTCTGTCCTTTCTGTCTGTGGGCCGTGGCCTGCGGGGATGTAAGCTGTCGGACGCCTGCCGTCACGATACAGACCGGCCCAATTGGGCGGTGGCGGCGCGGCTGGAAACGCCGGACGGGACGGTTAATCTGGGTACAGGGCTTGAGGCTATGTTGGACGGTGATCCCACCGCTAAAGACAAGCGGGTGGTGCGGATTGACGGCGAAAATGGGGCCAGACCAGCGGCGTTTGGCGATATTTTGCAAGTGTCATGGCTGACTCCGCAAATGGACCGTTTGTTCATAGAGGCCCCGTCCGGGCGGCGGCGCTTTCTGGATCGGATCGTGGCCAATTTTCACGGCGCTCATCTGCGTGAGGTCAATGCTTATGAACGGGTGATGCGGGAAAGAAACCGGATTCTGGCCGATGGTATGGGCGATGCATCCTGGCTGGATGCGCTGGAGGGCCGGATGGCGGAACATGGGGTCGCCGTGGCGGCGGCGCGG
>JAADFR010000048.1:0-1608 GCA_013152755.1 Alphaproteobacteria bacterium | reverse complement strand
CCTCAAAGACAACCGGGCGCAGGACAGCCGCCGGGGCCGGGCCGATGCCGGGCCGCATAAGACGGACCTGCTGGTCACCCATCGGGACAAGGATATGCCCGCCGCCCTATGCTCAACGGGGGAACAGAAGGCGTTGCTGATCGGCATTACGTTGGCCAGTGCGCGGATTACGGAAAGTGTTTTCGGGGCGGCGCCCCTGTTGTTACTGGATGAGGTTGTGGCCCATCTGGACAGCGAACGGCGCCTGTCTTTATTTGACGAGCTGGCGACCCTTGGGGCGCAGGTATGGCTCACGGGGACGGACAGATTGTTATTTGACGACCTTGATGGGCGCGCACGCGCTTACCGGGTTGAAAATAACAATGTGATTGAAGAATGATTTTTTTAAGGGACAGATTATATGTCTGATGAAACAGAGATGAAAGACGCCGGTCAGGGCGCTGAAGAATATGGTGCTGATTCCATCAAGGTGCTCAAAGGCCTTGATGCGGTCCGCAAACGGCCTGGCATGTATATTGGCGATACGGAGGACGGGTCGGGACTGCATCATATGGTGTTTGAGGTCTCGGACAATGCCATTGATGAATCGCTGGCCGGCTATTGCGACCTTGTTCTGGTGTCCATGAATCCGGACGGCTCCATTTCCGTCACCGATAATGGCCGGGGTATTCCTGTGGGTATTCATGAGGAAGAAGGGGTTTCAGCGGCGCAGGTCATTATGACCCAATTGCATGCGGGCGGTAAATTCGACAGCAACAGCTATAAAATTTCCGGCGGCCTGCATGGGGTGGGCGTATCGGTGGTTAATGCCCTGTCCGATTATCTGGAACTGCGAATCTGGCGCAATGACAAGGAACATTTCATGCGCTTTGAAAATGGCGATGCGGTGGATGATCTTGTGATAACCGGTGATGCGGTGGGCAAGACCGGGACAATGGTAACATTCTTACCCGCAATTTCGACCTTCGGCGACATCAGTTTTGATTTTGACAAGCTGGTCCATCGCTTTCGGGAACTGGCGTTCCTGAACAGCGGCGTGCGGATTGTGATTCAGGATAACCGTCATGCGGAAAAGCAGGAAGTAGAACTTTATTATGAGGGCGGCATCACCGCCTATGTAGCCTATCTGGACCGCAGCAAGGCGGCGCTGATCCCGCAGGCCATCACCATCAGCGGCGAGAAGGACGATATTATCTTTGAATGCGCCCTGCAATGGAATGACAGCTATCATGAAAATGTCATGTGCTTTACCAATAATATCCCGCAAAGGGACGGCGGTTCCCATCTGGCGGGCTTTCGGGCGTCCCTGACCCGGACCATCAATAATTATGCCAATGAAACCGGTATTGCCAAGCGGGAGAAAGTCTCCATCAGCGGTGATGACAGCCGCGAAGGGCTAACGTGCGTTTTGTCTGTAAAAGTCCCGGACCCGAAATTCTCATCCCAGACCAAGGACAAGCTGGTCTCATCCGAGGTACGCCCGGTGGTGGAAAGCCTGCTTAATGAGAAACTCAGTGCATGGTTTGAGGAACACCCGCAGGAAGCCAGAATAATCATCGGCAAAATTGTCGAAGCCGCCGCCGCCCGCGAGGCCGCGCGCAAGGCCCG
>JAADFR010000047.1 GCA_013152755.1 Alphaproteobacteria bacterium | reverse complement strand
GTCGATGATTCGCAGTTCATATTCAGCCTTCACCGATCCCGCTGGTGTTGACACATCGGCCCCGGCATCAAACAGGTCATTCTGAATACGGGCCAGCATATCATCATAGATTCCATCCGTATGCAGGCGGGCAAGACCGTAAGCCGCATTGGCCTCATCAATGGTGCCGTAGGCTTCGATGCGCGGCGCATATTTGGGTTGGCGGCTGCCATCGGTCAGGGAAGTCTGCCCCTTGTCACCGCCACGCGTGTATATTTTGGTCAGCTTAACCATGGGCTATCCTCAGGTATAAAGAAGCAGGTATAACACCACGAAAAGCAATGTTATGAATTGAGAGACAATTCTGGCCTGCATGAGCTTGTTGCCGAATTTCCGGTTGAATTTTCCGCCCATGCTCATGGACGCGACCCCGAAGATCACGATGCAGCCGGTAATAATAATACCGATAATGATCAGTATGAGAAGCCAGTTCATTTGAGTTTTTCCTTTTTGATCTATTTTTTATAGAACTTAAAGGGTTTTAGCCTAAATATCTACGGGATAGTTATAGGCCAATATGCGCTTAGGTAAAAAAACATTTACATTCTGGAAAAAATTCTTAAGCTGTCGCCAACTATGTTAACAGCTTTAATGATGGAAATAATATTAACGTGCAAAAGTGGCTGCCCGGTATATTGATGTTTATGATGGTCGTTCAGGCCGTGATAACTGTTGCCTATGTTCATCAGGCAGAGGCATCGGGTATTGAGTATGTGTCATTTGATCATAGTCATGAATCATCAGCCGACGCGGGGCGGACGACTTCTGAAAAATCCGATAAGCTCCCTATTGATGATTTTGGTTGTCATCATTGTTGCCATTGCACGGGCATTTTTTCCTATGAGAATAATGAGGCTTTTAAGGCTGTATTGGCTGCGGATAAAATATTCGGTTATAATCCAAGTCTCCCCTCTGCGCGTATTTCTCTCCATTTAAGACCTCCCATCGTCTGATCAAAATTTCATTGTTTAAGGTTCTTGCGTCTAAATGTGACGTTTGGCCTGTGTTTTTTTGATTACGAGGATAGGATTTAATGAATTTTCTCAAAATTACCGGTTTGGACTATGCCAAACCAATATCTGCCGTGGCAGGTAAAATAAAATATATGTGCCTGCTTGGCCTGTGTTTAGTACTGTTGCCCGGCTCTGTGCTGGCCGAAGAGGCCGATACATCATGGGGGTTCTGGTTTCGCAGTCAGGTGAACCAACACCCCGACATCATTGCCGCCCGGGAAAAGATGCAGGCCGCTCTGTCTATGGCTGACAGCCTTGACCAGCCGCTTTACAATCCGGAATTGGATACGGAATATGAACGCGAGGGACGGGATAATAATTATCGTCTTGGCTTGAGCCAGACCATCGACTGGTGGGGCAAGCGCGACCAACAGCGTCAGCAGGCCACCTTTGGCCGCAAAGCCGCCCGCCGCGCCTTTGAATTGACCTTGCAACAAAAATCAGCAGAGGCTCTGCAGGCCGTGGTTGATTGGAACGCGGCGCGTGCGCAAGCGGGCCTTGCCCGTACGCAGGAGGAACAGCTGGACACGCTGCTCACTCTGGTCAAAGGTCGCCAGCAGTCCGGTGATTTGGGTCAGGTGGATGTGGAACTGGCCTTTCTGGGCTTGTCCCAAAAGCTCAATGATGCCGCGCAAGCTCAGGCACGTATGAGGCAGGCCGAGGCCCGCCTTGAGGAACTATTACCCGACTGGTCCGTCCGCTGGAAAGATATTCCTGAAACGCTTTGGGCCAATGGCGAGAGAGGGAATATGGATCAATGGGTGGAACAGCATCCCGCCGTAACCGCCGCCCGTGCCGAATGGGAAGTCACCAAGAAAATGGCTGATCTGGCCCGGCTGAGAGGCAAGGCCGAGCCAACAGTTGGCCTTAACGGCGGTAAAAGCAGTGGCAGTACGGTGGTAGGGGTGACCCTGTCCATTCCTCTGAATGTACGTAATAATTTCAGTGCTCAGGCCCGTGCCGCCAGCCGCGAATCTTTCGCTGCCGAGGCCAGTTATCGGGCGGTTCAACGCCGCCAACTGTCGGCCATTCGTGCCAGCACGGCGACCCTGGAAGAATATGAGAAACGCTATTTGCGCTGGCAAACCCTTATGGAGGGCCGGGCGGAAAGCAGTGGCGACCTGCTGGAGAAACAATGGCGCAGCGGCGATATGAGTACGACGGAATATCTGCTCAGCCTGCAACAGCGTACCCAAGGATTAATCGCGGGAATCGAATTGCATACGCAATATCAGATGGCCCGAATTGAATGGCTTCTGCAAACCGGGCAAATGGAAAACGCCTTGATGCAAGTGAAGCAATAAAGAAAAATTGGATGACTATTATGAAACAGATTTTAAAAACTATATTAATTACCGGTTTGGTTACGAGCCTGACCCCGTTCGGTGCTGTTGCCCAGGAACATGAGCATGATGAGAAAGCACAACATGGCCCAGAATCAGGCGCAGAGTCAGGCCCAGCGGCTGGCCATGATGGGGGAGAGAAGGCAGAGGGCATAGACCTGACGTTGAAACAGATGGAACTGGCTAATATTACTGTGGCGCCTCTGGAACCCCGGACCATGAATTATCAGCTTTACGCCCCCGGTGAGGTCAAATCCAATGGCTATACCAGCTATCAGGTCTCACCACGGGTGGATTCCGTGGTACTGCGCCGTCATGTTGCCTTAGGCGATCATGTGGAGAAGGGTCAACCTTTGGTGACCCTGTTCAGTGAAACGGTTGCTGATGCACAGGCCAACTATAATATTGCCAAAGCTGAATGGCAGCGGGTCCAGAAAATGGGCCGTACGGCGGTGGGCGACCGGCGTTATATTGCCGCTCAAAGTACCATGCAAGCGGCACATGGCAGACTTTTGGCTTTTGGCCTGTCTGAAAAAGCCATCGGCCAGCTGTCCGGGAAAAGGGGAAATTTGGGTGAATATACCCTGCTCGCGGAAAGAGGGGGTGCGGTATTGACCGATGATTTCCATCAAGGGCAACGGGTGCAGTCGGGGGATGCGCTTATGGAGCTGGCAGATGAGAAGAAATTATGGGTAGAGGCCCGTCTGGCGCCTACATTACAGGTTCACCTGCCGTCGGGGAGTAAGGCAGATGTGAAGGTGGGCGGCGATGTTTTTTCCGCCGTGGTGTCACAGGAAGCCCATATCATAGATCAGCAAACCCGTACCCGCGTGGTGCGACTGCTTGTGGATAATGTTGGCCATAGGTTGCATCCCGGCATGTTTGCAGATGTTTATTTTTCCTTTAAGACTGACGCGCCTGTGTTGGCGGTCCCGGAAGCGGCGCTTATGCGCGGGGCAGATGGTGACTGGACAGTTTTTGTCCAAGGAGGTGACGGTAAATTCTCGGCCCATGAGGTTGACCTTGGCCGTTCCCTTGGCAAGTGGCGGGAAATCACCGGCATCGCAGAGGGCACAAAAGTTGTCGTTGAAGGGGCCTTTTTTGTATCGTCACAAATTGCCAAGGGCAATTTTGATGTTCACAACCATTAATTCAGGCAAAAGGAAAATATCATGTTGAATCGTTTGATCGACTGGTCGGTCACCAACCGTTTGCTGGTGGTGATTGCCTTGGTGGCGCTAACCGCGTCCGCCGTATTTTTTATCCCGCGCCTTAATCTGGATGCCTTTCCCGATGTGACCAATATACAGGTGGCCATCAATACCGAGGCCCCGGGCCTGGCCTCCGAAGAGGTGGAACAGCTCATTACTTTCCCCATTGAGGCGGTCATGTATGCCTTGCCGGATGTGGAGGAAGTGCGATCTATTTCCAAAACCGGTCTGTCCGGTATCACGGTGGTGTTCAAGGAGGGAACGGATATTTACTTTGCCCGGCAGCTTGTTTTTGAACGGCTGCAATCGGCAAAGGAATTGATTCCCCCCGGGGTTGGCACGCCGGAAATCGGCCCCAATACGTCCGGTTTGGGACAGGTCTACCAGTATCTTCTGGTGGCGGATAAGGATGCCGGCTATGACACTATGGCCCTGCGCAGTTTGAATGACTGGGTGGTGAAATTACTGTTGATGCCGGTGGACGGGGTTACTGATGTTCTGTCTTTTGGCGGCGATGTGCGTCAATATCAGGTGAATATCAATCCGTCCCGTCTTTTGGCTTATGGCCTGACACAGGATGATGTGGTTGCGGCGCTGGAAAATAACAACATGAATGCCGGGGGCTGGTATCTGAACCGGGGACAGGAACAGCTTGTCATCCGGGGTGTTGGTTGGCTAGGCAATGACCGTCAGGGTTTGAAGGAAATCGGGCAAATCCCCCTCAAAACCGTTGGCGGGACCGTGGTCCGGGTGTCCGATGTGGCCGCTGTGGAATTTGGCAGTGAAATCCGTCAGGGGGCGGTGACCATCACCCGCCGCGATGAGGATGGCAAGCCGGAATTTCTGGGTGAAGTGGTGTCGGGCATTATCCTCAAACGCATGGGGGCCAATACCAAGGTCACCATTGACGGGATTAATGACCGTATTGCCCTCATTGAGCAGGCCCTGCCCGAGGGTGTGCGCTTTGAGCCGTTCTATGATCAGGCCGACCTGATTGAAAAAGCGGTGCAAACCGTGTCAAAAGCCTTGATTGAGGCCTTTATCTTCATTGTGATTGTATTGGTGCTGTTCCTGCTTAATTTGCGGGCGGTTATCTTGGTTTTGATTTCTATTCCCCTGTCGGTGGGTATGGCCTTGACCATTATGGCCTATAACGGCTTGTCGGCCAATCTCATGTCCCTTGGCGGCTTAGCTGTAGCCATCGGGATGATGGTGGACGGAGCCGTGGTAATGATGGAGAATATCTTTAAACATCTGAGCCATCCGGATCGTCAGCATGATGAGGAACACGCCAGAACCGTCGCCCTTGATGATGACGACCCCTATGATGTGGCCCATGATACGTCCGTGGGCCTGCGTATTCAGGAAGCCTCGCGTGAGGTGGCCAAACCGGTATTTTTCGCCGTGACCATTATTATGGTTGTTTTTGCGCCGCTGTTCAGTCTGGAAGGGGTGGAAGGCAAGTTATTTCAGCCCATGGCGGTGAGCATCATGATTGCCATGGCGGCGTCACTGGCTGTCTCTCTGATCGTGGTGCCTGCCTTGGCCAGTTATTTCTTTCAGCGCGGTATCAAAGCCCGGCCCAGTCCCATCGTTACGGTGCTGGAGAAGCTCTATCGGTCATTGTTGCAAAAGGCCATGGGCAAGAAAGTTCTGGTTCTTAGTGGCGCGGCGGCATTGCTCGTTTCGGCGCTTGTTCTGGTGCCGCGTCTTGGGACGGAATTTGTCCCGGAACTGGAAGAAGGGACCATTAACCTGCGGGCCACATTGGCCCCGTCATCCAGTCTGGAGACTGCCGTATCGGTGGCCCCTAAACTGGAAGCCCTGCTGATGGAATTTCCAGAGGTGACTTATGCGTCCAGCAAGATTGGCCGGGCGGAAATTGGCGGCGATCCGGAACCGGTGAGCAATGTGGAAATCTTCATCGGCCTGAAACCCGTTGATGAATGGACCAGTGCCAAAAACCGTATTGAACTTCAGGGGTTGATGGAGGAAAAGCTGGAACAATTTCCCGGTCTTTTGCTCAACTTCTCCCAGCCCATCGCTACCCGCGTGGATGAGCTTTTGTCCGGGGTCAAGGCCCAGCTTGCCATCAAGCTGTTTGGTCCTGACCTTGGCGTCCTGGCGTCAAAGGGACAGGCCTTGCAGAAAGTGGTGCAGGGCATTGACGGTACCCGTGATGTGGCTATGGAGCAGATTGAGGGTGAAGCCCAACTTGTGGTCCGGCCTAATCGGCAACAATTGTCCCGTTACGGCCTTGCGGTCGGTGATGTGATGGAAGTGGTGCGTGACGGTCTTGGGGGTCGCGCTGCGGGTCAGATTATCAATGGTAATGAACGTTATGACATTTACGTGCGTCTTGCCAAAGAATTCCGTGATAACCCGCAAACCATTGCTGATCTCAGGCTTCAGTCACCTACGGGCGCTTGGGTGCGCCTTGGCGATGTGGCGGACATCACCATCGAATCCGGGCCGCCGCAAGTCAGGCGCGATGATGTGCAACGCCGGGTGGTTATTCAGGCCAACGTGCAGGGCCGGGATATGGGCAGTGTCGTTGCCGATATTCGCAAAGCCATCGCCGATCAGGTTGACTTGCCCCCCGGCTATTCGGTGGATATTGGCGGTCAGTTTGAAAATCAGCAGCGCGCGCAGAAACGCCTGATGATTGTGGTGCCATTGTCTATTGGTCTGATCGCGTTGATTCTGTATTTTGCCTTTCATTCGGTGGGACAGGCCTTGCTGATCCTTGTCAATCTGCCGCTGGCCATGATTGGCGGGATTTTTGCGCTGTTCCTGTCCGGGCAATATCTGTCGGTGCCAAGTTCTATTGGCTTTATCACCCTGTTCGGGGTGGCGGTGCTGAACGGCGTTGTGATGGTGGAGGCGATCAATATGCGTCTCGAATCCGGTAGGGAGGCGGTGGCCAGCGCCATCTATGAAGGGGCGATCTCGCGCTTGCGTCCGGTGTTGATGACCGCCATTGTGGCGGCTTTGGGCCTGATCCCCATGATATTGTCCAACGGGGTTGGCTCGGAAATTCAGCGACCTCTGGCGACGGTGATTGTGGGTGGTTTGGTGACCTCTACCTTCCTGACGCTCTTTGTTCTGCCCGCCTTGTTTGGCTGGTTCTCCAAAGGAAAAATCGCTGATATGCGATGACCCTATGGGCGCAGGCCTTGATCAGGCCTGCGCCATTTCCCCATAAACTTTGGGTCTATAGCAACAATCTATACCCGGAGTTGATAGTAAAACCTCAACAACAGATTTATCTTGAGCTTAATGAGTTCAATTAATGATTCTTGAGCTTAATGAGTTCAATTAATGATGAGGTTTTAAAATGAATATTTTTCCCAAAGTTTCTGTGGTCGCGGCTCTTCTGCTGGCCCCTGTATTTTCCGCGCAGGCCGAGGTCGAATGCGAATCCGGTCCAAAATCCCAATGGATGAGCAAGGAGTCCGTTACCAAAACCTTGAAAGAAGAAGGGTATGAGATCAGAAAAGTTGAAGTGGAAGACGGTTGCTATGAAGTCTATGCCATGAAAGACGGCAAGAAGCTTGAAATCTTCATTAACCCGAAAAACGGCAATGTGGTTGATACCAAACAGAAGTAAACCTGCCTGTGCACCCTGTCTCTTTATGAAAGGAACGATCATATGACGAAAGTCAAAACATGGGATATATTCATACGCACTTTTCACTGGTCAGTCGTTACGATTATCCTTGCCGATTTTACCTTTTTTGAGGAAGGCAGGGTGCATGAAATATTGGGTTATATATTACTGGGCCTTTTGGGGTTGCGTTTTATTTGGGGTTTTATCGGCAGTAAATATGCCCGGTTTAAAGATTTCTTTCCGACACCAACCCGCATAAAGAACCATTTGGCTGAAATGGGGGATGGTGAGAAAACGTCATATATGGGGCATAATCCCATTGGTGCCCTGATGATTTTTAATCTGTATTTTGCCCTGTTACTACTCAGCCTGTCGGGCTATCTGTCCATAACGGATCGTTTTTGGGGCGTTGAATGGGTTGAGGAACTGCATGAATTTTTTGCGGGTTACCTGCTGGCCAGTGTAGCCTTGCATGTTACGGGCGTCCTCTGGGAATCCCGGCGGTCCGGCATTAATTTGATTTCTGCAATGATTACTGGCATAAAGAAAGTCCCTTAAATTCAGGACGTATCTAGTAACTATGCCAAAATCTGCCTTTAAGTTATGGCTGGAGTCTTTCTTCCCTAAATCGCAGAGGTTGACGACTTTATGGACGGGTATGATCCTCTCAACAGTCTGTACGTTATTTTTTGCCATGGACGTTTTTGGCGACATTGTTTTTGACCGTGAATTCCCTGATGAGAAAACGCACCATATTCTGGAACTGATTGTTGTAATTCTGTCCCTTGTGGCATTTGTTTTTCATTTTCGGGAATTAAAGCGGTTTTTCAAACATCATCATAAAATGGAAGATCAGGTTCGCGTGGCTTCCGGTGAATTTTCAGAAGTGATCAACGGGTTGTTTGTCGAGTGGAAATTATCCCCGGCAGAGATGGATGTGGCCATTTTTCTGGTAAAGGGATTAAGCTTTTCAGAAATAGCAGAGGCCCGCAATGCCAAGGAAGGCACCGTCAAGGCACAAAGCAACGCCATATACCGCAAAGCCGGTGTTAAAGGCCGCCATGAACTACTGGCTCTGTTCTTTGATGAATTGCTGTCGGATGTTTCAATAGCCTCTTAATAGAACAGGCCGCGATGACGTATTTTCATCACGGCCTGTTTAATTTATTTTTGTGTGTCTTCTATGCGTCCAGCTTTATTTTCTTCAGGCCAGATTTGCGCCACAGGTAATAGACCGGGGGCAAGACAAGCAGGGTCAGAAGGACCGCACTGACCATACCACCGACCATGGGGGCGGCAATACGGCTCATGACTTCCGAGCCGGTGCCGGTGCCGTATAGAATTGGCAGCAGTCCGACAATGATAGCCGATGCGGCCATCATCAGGGGACGTACCCGCAGGCCCGCCCCGTGCAGGACGACTTGAAGCAGGCTGTCGTTATCGGGCAAGGTGCCTTTTTCTTTGTTGTCGGCAATCATTTCGTCGTAAGCCTGATCAAGATAAACCAGCATAATCACACCGATTTCCACCGCGACACCGGCAAGGGCGATAAAGCCGACCCCAACCGCAACGGAGAAGTTAAACCCTTGCAGATACATCAACCAGATACTGCCCGCCATGGCCAGCGGTAATGTTCCCATAATGATGGCCACTTCGGCGAAGTTCCGGAAATTGATGAACAGTAATAAAATGATGATCACCAGCGCAATGGGCACCACAAAGGTCAGTTTTTCCTTGGCACGAACCATATATTCATATTGTCCGGACCAGCCCACGGAATAACCGGAGGGTAGCTCGAGTTGTTCCCTGACAGCTTTTTGTGCCGCAACCACATAGGTGCCGATGTCAATGCCTTCAATATCGATAAAGGTCCAGCCGTTCAGGCGGGCGTTTTCGCTTTTAATGGCCGGTGGGCCATCTTCCACAAAGACATTAGCCACATCGGCAAGTGTGATACGCAGTCCAGCCGATGTTACGATTGGCAGCAGAGATAATTTCTCCGGTGAACTCCTGTAATCTTGCGGATACCTGAGGTTAACAGGGTAACGTTCCAACCCTTCGACGGTTTGCGTAACATTCATGCCGCCAATAGCTGTCGCGACGACCTGTTGAATATCGTCGATATTAAGGCCGTATCTTGCGGCTTTTTCACGGTTGATATTCACCTTGACATAGCGGCCACCGGCAACACGTTCGGAATAGACTGATGTGGTGCCGGGTACTTTTTCAAGTATCTCCTCAAGTCGTTTTCCGATATTCTCAATCACTTTCAGGTCCGGCCCGGCAACCTTAATGCCGACCGGGGTCTTAATCCCGGTTGCCAGCATGTCAATACGGGTCTTGATCGGCATTACCCAGGCGTTGGTGATTCCGGGCATCTTAACCAAAGCATCAAGTTCTTTGATTAGCTTGTCCAGCGTCATGCCTTCGCGCCATTCCTCATGAGGTTTAAGCTGAATGAACGTTTCAATCATGGTTAGCGGCGCAGGGTCGGTTGCAGTATCGGACCGTCCGACCTTGCCAAAGACACTTTTCACCTCTGGCACGGTATAGATCAGCTTATCCGTAGTTTGAATAAGCTTTCGGGCCTCACCAATAGAAATACCGGGGTAGGTGGTCGGCATATACATCAGATCACCTTCATCCAGCGGCGGGATAAACTCACTACCGATTTTATCCAGTGGCCAGACCCCAATGATCAGAACGCCGACAGCAGCCAGAAGGGTTGCTTTTGGAAATTTCAAGACAGTTCTGAGAGCGGGCATATAGATTGCTGTTAACATCCGGTTGATGGGGTTTTTATGCTCGGGTATTATCTTGCCGCGAATAAAATATCCCATGAGGACCGGTATCAGCGTAATCGCCAGAATGGCCGCTGCCGCCATGGCATAGGTCTTGGTAAAGGCGAGGGGGGAGAACATGCGCCCTTCCTGCGCTTCCAGTGTGAAGACCGGTATGAAGCTGATGGTAATGATCAGCAGG
The DNA here is from genome assembly GCA_013152755.1 of Alphaproteobacteria bacterium. Taxonomy (GTDB): domain Bacteria; phylum Pseudomonadota; class Alphaproteobacteria; order Sphingomonadales; family Emcibacteraceae; genus Paremcibacter. Next base: position 18,942 of record JAADFR010000047.1, on the reverse strand, counting down.
CTGAAAAACAGCGCCGGCCCCACCTCTGTGGCCGCTTTTGTGACAACTTGCCATCGATTTTCGTTGGTAAGCGGCGTCTCCTCCATATGTTTATGCATATTTTCGATCATCACAATGGCCCCCGGGAGCATGGCCCCGATGGCAATGGCAATACCGCCCAGCGACATGATGTTAGCGTTTAAACCTTGCAGGTTCATAACGATAAAGGCCATGAGGATACCAATAGGCAGGCTGATAATCGCGACGAATGCCGATCGAAAGTGAAACAGGAATACGATGCAGACCAAAGTAACGATGGCAAATTCCTCAAGAAGTTTAATCCCGAGATTTTTCACCGCCCGTTCAATCAGGGCACTACGGTCATAAACCGGCACCACCTCAACACCGTCAGGCAGGCCTTTTTTCAGTTCTTCCAGCTTGGCTTTGACCCCATCAATGACATTTTGGGCATTTTCCCCAAAGCGCATGACAATAATGCCGCCAACCACTTCGCCTTCGCCGTTAAGTTCGGCAACCCCCCGCCGCATTTGCGGGCCAACGTCAATATCGGCTATATCTTCCAGCAATAGCGGCGTTCCGTTTTTATTGACTCCCAGCGGGATGTTTTTCAGGTCTTCGACACTTTGCAGATAGCCGCTGACCCGTACCATATATTCCGCTTCGGCCATTTCGACCACGGAGGCACCAATTTCCTTGTTGCCGCGTTGTATGGCCGTCTGGATATGGGACAATGGAATGCCGTATGCCCGCAGTTTTTCAGGATTTACCTTAACCTGATATTGCTTGACCATGCCGCCCAAGGCCGCGACCTCGGATACGCCGGGCACGGTTTGCAGTTCAAATTTTAGAAACCAGTCCTGAAGGCTGCGCATTTTACTGATGTCATTCTGTCCGGTTTTATCCACCAGAGCATAGATGTAAACCCAGCCGACCCCGGTGGCATCCGGTCCCAATTGCGGTTTGGCATTTGCAGGCAATGACGGGGCCACCTGACTGAGATATTCCAATACGCGGCTTCGTGCCCAGTAAAGGTCTGTTTTTTCATCAAAGATGATGTAAACATAACTGTCGCCAAAGAAGGAATAACCCCGGACGATTTCCGCGCCGGGTACCGACAACATGGCGGTCGTTAAGGGATATGTGACTTGATCCTCCACCACTTGCGGGGCTTGCCCGGGATAGGAGGTTTTAATGATAACCTGAACATCGGATAGATCCGGCAAGGCATCAATAGGCGTATTTTTTACGGCGACAAGTCCCATGATGATCAACATCAGGGTACCCAGTAAAATAAAAAACCGGTTGCCTATCGACCAGCGAATAATAGATTCAATCATTTTTCTTTTCCTTACTCGCTATACTCATTATTTTTATCGCCCATAATCATATAGGTCATTGCTTCAGGCTTGACGGGCTTCATGGATTCATGATCCATTTTATGGTTCATACGTTTGAAATCCGAAGTCTTGCTGGATTCTGAATCAAGCAGGAATTGGGCGGAGGAGACAACACGGGTGCCCGCCTCAAGGCCAGCCAGAATTTCCGTATATTCATCATCCAGACGGCCTATTTTGACTTTAACGGATTTGAAACGTCCTTCCCCGAGGGCCAGTACCACGCGGTCCATGCTGCCAGAGCGGATCACAGCTTCTGTCGGAATGACAAGGCTGGTATCAGAGCTTTGGGAGTGGATGATGACCTGGGCAAACATATTTGGTTTCAGGGCATCATTTTCATTGTCGAACCGCAACCGTACGCGCAGGGTGCGGGTTTTGGTGTCCAGCGTCGGATAGATATAATCCACTCTGCCCAGCCAGTCTTTCCCGGGCAGGAAGTCAAGGGTCATGGTCACGGGTTGTCCAACAGAAACCTGCGCCGCCTGCCGTTCAAAAATTTCGGCTTCCACCCATACCTGTTTAAGGGTTCCGATGGACATCAGATTGGTTCCGGGCTTGATATAGTTTCCTTCCCGAATAGCCAGATTATCCAACACGCCACTTTGCGGCGCATACATGGTTATCCTTTGCAGGACTTCTCTGGTTTCTTTTAACCGGTTGATCGCGGACTGCGGCATCCTGAGCGTTTCCAGCCGGTATTCAGCAGCTTTGATCAGACGTTTGTTCTTTCGGTCAGTCGCCAGAATCCATTCTTCCTGGGCATTGACCAGCTCAGGGGAATATATGTCATACAGGGGCTGTCCCTTTTTAACGGGATTACCGGCGGCTTTTACATAAAGCTTTTCTACCCAGCCAGATACGCGGGGGTGAATATTGACCAGCTGGTCTTCATCATACTTTACAAACCCCACCGTTTTAATAGACATATGCAATTCTCTGTTCTCGGCGACGGCTGTTCTGACGCCCAGATTATTGATCACATCGGGGTTTACTCTTATGGTGCCCGGCCCGCTGTCTGCGCCGCCGCCGCCATCTGCATAAACCGGAATCAGTTTCATTCCCATGGGGGACATTCCCGGCTTATCCCGTTTGTAATCCGGACTCATGGGGCCAACCCAATATAATATCTTTCTTTCGCTACTGCTGGCGGCAGCTTTGCTCGGTGCTTCCTCGGCGGATTGAAGCATAGTGCTATATGTTACGACTGAAATTATAGAACCGAAAACGGCCCCTATAATCAATGGCTTTATCATGTTAGATTTGTTCGTCATGTTATTGCTCCTAGTGACTATCCGATGATTTGATCGGAATTGGTCATAAATAAATAATTCAGTTGAAGAATGGCTTTTTGCCGTCCTACTTCGATACTCAGGGCGTCTACTTCCGCATTCATCTCGGCGATGCGGGCGCGCATGACTTCGGCAAAATCGCCGTCATCGTTGGTATATGCGGTTAAGGATGCTTCCGCCTGTTCAGACATCTGGGGCAACAGGCGTTTGCGGTAAAGTTCATGGCGTTCATTTAATCTGAGCAGCTGTGCTTTTACTGTTTCGAAGGACGCCATTAATTTTCTGAGAAGCAACCATTTTTCGGTTTTTATCGCCGATGTCCTTGACTTGGCCGACATGACTTTCTTGTCCTGACGGTTGGCGGTGAACAGGGGAACGCTGAAGGTTACCCCGACGGAAAACAGATCTGACCTGTCTCTGCCCGTACGGTCACTGGCACGGTAGCCATAGCCTGCATTAACGCCCCACTTTGGCTTGTATTTTTGCTTTTCAAACTCGATACCGGCCTTGCTGGCTTTGATCTTTTGTTCAATAGCCTGTACTGCCGGATGAGATTCCATCTTTTCATACAGAATGTCCTGACTGGTCAGGGCCGGGGAGGTATATAGTTGTGGGTTAAGTAGTTTGATCTCAGGCAATTTCCGGGCCAGCAGGAAGGCGCTGTTCCCACGATCCTGACTTTGCCCGTTTTCCATATATTTATCCTGAAAATAACCATTCAACCATTCGGAAAGCCGTTCCTGAAACATTTCCCGCCTTTGGTGCAGGGTTGTCAGACGGTCATCCAGCCGGGTCAGTTCAAGCTGTGCCCGGACAATATCCTGTTGCCGGGTTTTGCCAAGAGCCGTTGAATAGCTGGCCTCGGCAATATCCACCAACTGTTGAAACATGGGGATGTTCTTTTCAATGATGGCAATGCTTTCCTGCGCGTTATAGGCGTTCAGCCACAGCTGGCCCACGGTGACGGAGACTTTCGCCTTGCGGTCTTCCCGTTGATAGGGGAACTGACTGCCTTTGAGTTCAAGCTGTTGTCTCTTGATGGCGAGGCTGTCACCGGCAGGAAACATTTGCGATATGCCAATTTTGGCATTGGTCATATTCTCCTGACCAAAGCTGAAGCTGTCAGCGGCCAGATTTGCGATACCAATGGAAACATTGGGGTCGGGCAGGGAGCCGGCGGCTATGCTCATAGATTCTATAGCATCCTGAGAATGCTTGTTACCCACAAGCCACGGATCTTTTTCCTTGGCGGCTTTAATGGCCATTTCCATGTCGATAATTTTATCGGCAGAATTTGTCTGGTCAGCGGCCTGCGCTGACAAAATGCTTAAGGCCAGAAAAGCCTGTCCCAAATATAACCGGGACCGAAATATTGGCCTGAGGTGTATCATCAGATTTTTCATCAATATTGTTCCTCTTGGGTTTTAATATGGGCATAAACTTCGCTTGAACCGTCATTTTTAAGTAACAGGACGTTAAAGGGGGTGAAGGGGCTTCCTTCCATGCCCGCACTGCCGCCGGGCATGCCGGGAGCTGACAGGCCAATGGCATTCTCTGGTTTTTCTTTTAAAAACTTTTGAATGTATTTCGCTGGCACATGGCCCTCAAAGACAAAGCCGTCTTTTGAAATGGCGGTATGACAGGATTGGTATTTTGGCAGAATGCCTTTTTCCTGTTTCAGGGCTGACAGGTCATCCATATTATGGGCGGTGGCTTTGAAACCATTTTTTTCAATATGCGCTATCCATTTCTCACAACAGCCGCAATAGGGTGACTTATAGACATCCATGGCAGGCATGGTGGATTGTTGAGGCGTGGCATGTTGCGCATCATTTCCGGCATGGGAATAGGCGGTTAGAAATATGGTTGCAAGAATGGCGAACAGCCCTTTGGCTATCTGGTTAGGAAAAAACATATAATGCTCCCTGTATATTTATGAGGATCTATTTAAATTTATCTAGATCGGTGTATTAACTGGATTTAACGATGAGAATACGGGCGTGTTTCATCAAATATATTTTGGATTTAGCCCGAAAACATCGTGGTAGACGGACTTGCCCTATTACTCAGGCAATTGGGGGACGAAATAAAGTAGAGTGGGATTGGCTTACGACTAAAAACGATCGGGCACTGTTTTTCTGGAACGACGGAGATGCCCATTTATGCTGGGGGGAATTCAGCAATATTGCGGAAACCAGATTCCCGACAGGGCAACCGCAATCTTCCAGACAACATTCAGAGCCATCCATATCAGCTTGCAGGCTATAGCTGTCCATATCATCAATATTGCATTCGGGATGTTCGGTTGGGGTTGTATTATCAGTGGTAACGGATATTTTAGTATCCATCTGGCAAGACATCACATCAGCGGAGGCTGTCTGGCCGACAAAAACCAGAAGCACTAACAGAACCGCAAAAATCTTGCTTTTAATATACAACACTAAGACAACCAATCATTTGTTATATTCAGGTATTACAGATAACATTGAAAAGTTCAACATTATTTTTGCGCGGTGTTAGGTATATTTGATACCTAAAATATTCCGCGCAATTACATGTTGATACGATAGAGAAGATATAATCCCTCAAAAAAATATTTTTATGATGAAACCTTACATCCGGTGCTCTTTAAATACAATGCCATTGGCCTCCTGAAGCTCTCTGATATATTTAATAATCCGGGTGACATCATTTTTGCTGACCTGATTTTGAGAAGGCATGTCGCCAAAGGTCCAGTGATGTTGTTTTGTCCCCATTTTTGCGGCGCGGTAGAAAGCCATGTCAGCATGATGGCCGGGGTTATAAATATTATGAACCAGGGGCGGCCCGTTGTCTGTCCCCGCGGCATTCTCGCCGTGGCAACTGGCGCAGTTTTTATTAAAGGCCAGCTTTCCTTTTTTTGCTGTCAGGGACAGTTTAGGGATCTTTATGTCTGCCTTCTGGATAGAGGTGGGTTTGCTTGGCATAAAAAATAGAAAGTAACCTATTGCGGCGGCGGCAACGATGATGATAATCTTATTTTTGTTGGACTTCATTTTCTTTCTCTACATTTTCGTTTATTGATATAGTTTATCATATTTTTTATACTACGTATGAATTCCGGATTGCCCTCATGATTTTTGCCCCGTCCGTGATTTATTTTATGAGGGATTGAAAGTTATACTGCGTATAAGAGGTGTAGAATGATGATTTACAGTGTGAGGACCCTGATATTATCATATAAGTATTTCAGACGTTAGTTAGGATGATTATGAATAAGGACATTGATCGCTATTTGGAAGAATATTCGGAAATTGATTTTCGAGGTGACCTGAATAATCTTGAAAGGGATGTGATAAACCGTATTTGCTCGACACGTTCCGCGCCAAGTAAATTTAAAATTCTCTTTGAAACATGGTTTGGAATCCCGGTCTCTATGAGTGCCAGCCTGGTAGCATCCACGTTAATATTGGGTGTTTTTCTGGGGGCTCAGGTACAAACAGGTACTATTCAGAATGAACACGATGCGTTGGGTTTTGAGGTCTTTGCCGCCTCAAGCACCAAATTGCCGTCTTCGTTATTGGTGCCCAAAGCATGATTATGTATAAACGCATTATCTTTTTCACATTGTTTCTTCTGTTAATTATCGGTTGTGGTTTTTTCATTGGGGATTATTTCCAGAAAGATACAGAGAAACATGCGGGGCATTCCCATCAGAACCTTCATCAGATGCTAAATCTGACGCCTGCACAATATAGCGACCTAAGACCCATAGAAAAAAGATTTGCGGAACAGAAATCTCTATATGAAAATCAGATACATCTGGCCAATATGGAACTTGGTGACATTATGCGGCAGGAAAAGGCCTATACACCGAAAGTTCAGGCGGCGGTAAAAAAAATACATGTGGCCATGGGACACCTTCAGGAGGTGACGCTGGTTCACTTCTTTGAAATGCGGGCCATTCTTGACGAAGAACAGGCTCATGTCCTTGATGACTATGCTGCGGATGCCATGCATGAGCATTGACCCACAGGCAAGTGATGAAAAACTTGCCCGCTGGTTACAGCAAGGTGTCCACGGCGCATTTGACGAAATAATGTCGCGCTACAAAGGGCGGCTCTATGCCTTTGTCTGTCGTTATGTGGCGGACCGTGAAGAGGCCTATGACCTTGTTCAGGAAAGCTTTATCAATATATATCAGAAAATTCACCTGTATGATGCCAACAGGAAATTTTCCACCTGGGCCTTTCAGGTTGCTTTGAATAAATGCCGGGATTGGGGAAGAAAAAAATCTCTGACGAGGATGCTTCCTTTTTCTTCTCTGGGGTCACCAGAGGAAAATTTTGATTTTCTGGACAATATCGCGGATCAGGGCGCGGACCCGGAACATGCCCTCATGGGAAAGACGGAATTGGAAAACCTTGCCTATTTGGTGGCGAAATTACCGGAAAAACTGAAAGTTCCGCTCATCATGTGTGTCCTGGAGGATCTGTCACAGGAGGAATGTGCCAATATATTAGGCGTATCCCAAAAGACTGTTGAAACCAGAATCTACCGGGCGCGCAAGAAGCTGTCAGAAGCTTATCCATAAAAATAATAAATTTTTCAGGGGCGGGCCTATTTAACACGTATTAAACATATCAAATTTTTTAAATAGGGAGAACAGAATGAATTTATCTAAATATTTTGCGGGTGCTGTAATGATAGTCAGCATGGCTTTTGGCACCGTTGGGGTGGCTTATTCCCATGAGGGGGAAGGCCATAAAGAAAAGAAAATGGAACATAAAATCAGCGCACAGGGAAAACGCGTTGTAGAAATGCTGGAAAAATATGCCGCCGCCATACAGGCCGGGGATATTTCTGAAATAGAAAAATATGTGGTTACCGATGATGGCTTTAGCAGTCTTGAGGGAACCTTCGAAGATTTGGGTTGGGCGAGCTATCGCAAGCATCTGACCTCTGAATTGCCCATGTTTAACGATGTTAGCTATAAGCTGACCAATATTCGCCCTTATGTTAAAAGGAAAATGGCCTATGCCACCATGGACTATGCCATGGACGTCACTATTAAAAGTGACAAATTCGAGGGCGGAAAGCATCGACTTGAAATGAAGGGCAAGGCGACAATGGTTATGGTCAAAGTGGATAAGGAATGGAAAATCCGCCATATGCATACGGCGCGCGCCAAGCCTAAGAAGGCGGCTTCTGAGAAGAACCCACATTAATTATTATGCCGCCCTGTTCCCATATAGGGCGGTTTCAACCTTTGTGAGATAGTTATGAAAAAAGTAAAAATTGCTTTTGGTATCGCCCTTGCTTTGGGCGCTGGTGCTCTTGGCTTTGCCTATTCCGGCCTGTTTAATATTGCGGCCACGGCCCGCCATGATCCGGTAACCAACTGGTTGTTAACAACAACCAGAAACCGGTCCATAGAGGTGAGGGCGCAGGGTATAGAAGTGCCCAACCTTGAGGATGAAAAACTTCAACTTGCCGGGATTAATGATTATGATTCCATGTGCACGGAATGCCATACTGCGCCGGGACGTGTCCCGTCCTCTTTGGCCAAAGGATTGAATCCTCCGGCTCCCGATCTTGCGGAAGAATCCCTGGACAAACCGCCGGAAGTTTTATTCTGGGCGACCAAAAACGGCATACGTATGACCGGCATGCCCGCGTGGGGCATCTCTCACGGGGACGATGAAATCTGGCCTGTCATTGCTTTCTTGCAGATCCTACCGGACTTGGACGGTGAGGATTATAAGGAAATGCTGGAGGAAGCACAGGGTATGGGGCATCACGCAGACTGATTATTTAAGTATGAGAAATGATTTATGACCCATGAACATCCGACGACCCAATATAAAAAAAACAGCTTGAGTTTGGTTGGTGCGGTGTCCATGGGAACCGCCGTGATTATCGGGGCCGGAATTTTTGCTCTGACAGGTCAGATTGCCGAATTGGCAGGTCAATGGTTTCCGTTGGCTTTTCTGGTTGCCGCCGTGGTAACCGGTTTCAGTGCCCATGCCTATATCAAGATGTCGAACGCCTATCCTTCTGCGGGCGGTATTGCCATGTTCCTGCAACAGGCTTACGGCAGAGGCACGGTAACGGCGGCCAGTGCTTTGCTGATGTATTTCTCAATGGTGATAAATGAAAGTCTGGTGGCCAGAACATTCGGCACCTACACGTTACAGTTATTTGATGTGGTTCAAGACAGTTGGCTGGTTCCGGCTTTGAGCGCAGGGTTGTTGCTGTTTGTTTTTGCCATCAATATTTCCGGCAACCGGATGATCGGGCTGTTCTCGCTGGTGATGGCGGTCCTGAAAATAGGCGGGATCGCGGCCTTTGGCATTATGGGGCTTTGGCTTTCGGGTTTTTCCCTTGACAGCTTCACGGTCACATCGGCGCAAACCTCAGGCGGTAGCGGGTTCCTCGCGGCCGTAGCATTGTCCATATTGGCCTATAAAGGCTTTACCACTATAACCAACAGCGGCTCGGAAATCGTTGACCCTCACCGTAATGTTGGCCGGGCTATCATCATTTCCATTGCGATCTGTGTGGTTGTCTATTTTCTGGTTGCCATGGCCGTTGCGGCGAACCTTTCTTTACCGGACATCATCAAGGCTAAAAACTTTGCCCTCGCCGAAGCCGCCCGGCCCACATTTGGTGATCTTGGGCTGTGGTTCACAGTTTTGCTGGCAATTGTTGCCACGGTATCTGGCCTGATTGCCAGTGCCTTTGCTGTGTCCCGGATGCTGGCCATGTTGACCGACATGAAACTGGTGCCGCACCGTCATTTCGGCATGCCCGGAAATATTCAGACCCATACGCTGGTCTATACGATAGCCTTGGCTATGTTCCTTGCCGTTTTCTTTGACTTGAGCCGTATTGCCTCACTGGGTGTGGTCTTCTATATCGTCATGGATATTATTGTCCAATGGGGCGTATTCCGTTATCTGCGCAAGGAGATAAAGGCCAATAGTCTGGTTCTACTGATCGCTATTGGGATGGATATTGTTGTTCTTGGGGCCTTTCTGATGATCAAGGCTCAAACGGATATGCTGGTCATTTATGTGTCTATTATCATCATGGCTCTGGTCTTTGCCGGAGAAAGATTATTTCTGAGATGGAATATGGAAGATGACACGAGTCCCTAAATAGATTTTTTACTCATAAAGTGAGGGGTAAGGATAATTTATACGTAGAAGCATGTGATTATAGAGATAATCTTGCATGCCTATCGTAAAATTACATGTTGGGATTATGTTGTTTGTATTTTTTATTTTACAACTTAAAGTAGTTTGTAAGAGTATGTTCTTTTGACTTTTTTCTGTTTTAAATCAATAGCTTAGATATAATAACGAGGAAAAAAATTGATCTAGATCATTATTATTTTTTCCCCATAACGTATATATTTTTTGAGAGGGCAAGAAGGATTGAAAACATCCAGAAGCCGACTTCTCATTTAAGGATAGGAAATAAAAATGTATGGAAAATTGAAAAAGAAAATTCTTTATGCACCTCTTTTCACCAGTATGGTTTTTTTGAGTGCAAATGTCGCTTTGGCACAAGAGACAGAGGTTGATTTCAAAAGTAAAATATTAGAGCTTGAGACGCGAATTTCCGGGCTTGAACAAATGAAGCAAGAGCTTCAGGCTTTGAAGGAAAGTCTGAATAAAAAGGAAAAAAAGGTTGCCGTTAAGGAGGCAAAACTCAGTAAAGAGATCAAATCTATAAAATCCCTGCGCAAGACTATGTCGGTTAGAGAAGCCAAACCCGACAGCACTTGGCATCTGGCAGGCTATGCCGATGTGGGTTTTGAAGCGGTATCCGGCGATAACAAGGATAGCTTTATTTCCGGTAAATTTAACCCGGTATTTCACTATCAATATAAAGACTGGTTGATTTTTGAATCAGAGCTGGAAATTAAAACCGGTATGGATGGAGCAACCACGATCGATGTGGAATATTCCCAGCTTGATTTCATGCTTCATGACAATGTGACCCTGGTCGTTGGCAAGTATTTAAGCCCCATTGGACAGTTTCAGGAACGCTTACACCCTAGCTGGATTAACCGTTCCATGAACGCGCCAGCCGGCTTTGGTCATGGGGGCGTTCAACCCACCAGTGAGGTCGGCGCCATGCTTCGCGGCGGCGTTCCAGTCAGTGATGCCCTGACATTCACCTATTCCGTATCCTTGGGAAATGGCCCGCGTTTTGGCCATGATGAGGATGAGCTGGAGCTGGAAGGCACCAGCGTGGATAATAACAGCAACAAGGCCCTCGGTGGCCGTGTGGCCCTCCTACATAAGTCTTCTTTGGAAGTCGGTTTCTCCTATATGGATGCAGGTATCAGTAGCGAAGCTGGCATATTGCCGGATGGCGATATTGAGGTGGCCAGAGAAGGTGATTACCGGCTTTGGGGGGCGGACCTCGCCTATTCTAAGGGACCGTGGGATGTGCGCGCGGAATATCTGAATGCCAAAAATACCCCGTCCGGTGGTGTGTCTGCCGGTGGCTTTGAACCGGTAAGTTGGAAAACCTGGTACACACAGGTTGCTTATCGCTTGTCGGGCATTTCCGATAATCCCACCGTTGGGAAAATCGAGCCGGTCGTTAGATACGGTGAATTCCGGGTTAGTGTTGGCGATATACTCCAGTTATCCGCCGAAAAGAGATGGAACATTGGCGTGAACTACTGGTTGGCCCCGACCATCGTTGTTAAAACCGGTCTGGAACGGCGTAATTACCTTATCGCCAGCCGCCCCGATGAAACCCGTTATAAAATTCAAATGGCCTATGGCTTTTAATCGCTGGAAAGGATGTGAAATGAAGATCGTAAAATATTTTATGGCAGCAGCTCTTGTGACAACTGTCTCTGCCGGAATGGTTGCCGAGGCGGCTGATAAAGCAAAGAAAGACCCCATGCAGATCGTGCGGGGGGCAAAGTCCTGGGCACAAACTTGTAGCCGTTGCCACAATATGAGAAGTCCCAAGGAATTAACTGATGAGGAATGGGAAGTTTCCGCCACCCATATGCGGGTACGGGCCAATATTCCGGGAAATGTTGTCAGGGACATTATTGTATTCCTGAAAGCGAGTAACAATGAAAAAGTCAAAAAATGAGATGATTGGAGCTTTAAATATGACGAAAAATTTATCACAGAAAATCACTATTGGTGCGACGTTGGCGGCAAGCCTTCTTATGGCGGCCCCGGCCGTGGCGGCGGGTGATGCAAAGAAAGGTGCTGAAGTCTATGAGGGCACCTGCATCGCCTGTCATGGGGGAAGTGGTAAAGGTGAGATCGAAGGTGTGCCTGACTTTACCTCGACCAAAGGACCGCTGGCTATGAAGGCTGACGATGTTTTGCTGGACCATATCACCAATGGCTATGAAAGCCCTAATTCTATGTTGGCTATGCCGGAATTAGGTGGGAATGAGGATCTCACAGAGCAAGATGTTGAGGATGTTCTAGCGTACCTGCGGGCTACCTTTGAACCTAAAAAGTAAAATACATCAACAGAAAAAGGGGCTGCCAAAATTGGCAGCCCCTTTTTTATGCTTAAATGATCAGATTTTGCTTATTCTGAGGCGCAGGGCATTACTGACCACCGACAGGGAGGACAGGCTCATGGCGGCGGCGGCAATGACCGGGGATAGCAATATGCCGAAGAAGGGGAATAAAACCCCTGCCGCAACCGGAACCCCAAGGGTATTATAAACAAAGGCCAAAAAGAGATTCTGCTTGATGTTGCGCATGGTGACTTCGGACAGGCGCCGGGCGCGGACAATGCCCATCAAATCGCCGCCGATCAGGGTGATTCCGGCACTTTCCATGGCCACATCGGCCCCGGTGCCCATGGCGATCCCTACTTCGGCCAAGGCAAGGGCAGGGGCGTCATTCACCCCGTCACCGGCCATGGCGACCTTGGCCCCCTGACGTTGAAATTCCTTGACAATTTCTGCCTTGCCTTCGGGCAAGACATCCGCCCGAACCTCATCAATATTCAGACGGTTGGCCACGGCCTGAGCGGTGGTAGCATTATCGCCGGTGACCATGACGATACGCAGTCCTTCTGCATGCAGGGCATCAAGGGCGTCATTGGTTGTTTCCTTGATTGGATCTGCCACGGCAACCAGACCGGCAAGGCTCTTGCCGATGGCGATATACATGACTGTCTTGCCCTCGGCGCGCATCAAATCGGCCTGCTGATTGCTGTCTGTGGTATCAAGATCCAGAAAATCCATCATGGCCGCATTACCCAGCGCAATTTTTTTGCCGTCTATTTCTGCTTGTACGCCCTTGCCAGTAACAGCTTCAAAATTTTCGGCTTGGGAAAGTTCAATTTTCTGCTCTTTGGCCGCACCGATGATGGCGGCGGCCAGAGGATGCTCGCTGCCTCTTTCAAGGCTGGCTGCACGGGACAGGATTTCCGCTTCTGAGAAATCATTGAGCGGAATAATGTCTGTCAGTACCGGCTTACCTACCGTCAAGGTGCCTGTTTTGTCAACAATCAGGGTATCGACCTTGGCGAATATCTCAAGGGCCTCGGCATTTTTAATCAAAACACCTGAGGTCGCTCCCCGCCCGGTAGATACCATGATGGACATGGGGGTGGCGAGGCCCACGGCACAAGGGCAGGCGATAATCAATACTGAAACGGCTGCAATTATACCGTGGGCGAGGGCAGGCTCTGGTCCATAATAGAACCAGACGAGGAAAGCAATGACAGCGATAAACAGGACGATAGGAACGAACCATCCGGCGATCATATCGGCGTATTTCTGAATTGGGGCACGGCTACGCTGGGCTTCGGCCACCATGTTGACAATCTGTGACAACACGGTATCCGCGCCGACTTTTTCCGCGCGCATGACAAAACTGCCGGTAGCGTTCAGGGTGGCTCCGGTAACCTTGTCATCGACAGATTTCTCGACTGGAACGGCTTCGCCGGTTAACATGGATTCATCAATGACCGAGCGGCCTTCAATAATGGTGCCGTCCACAGGAACTTTTTCACCGGGCCGGACGCGGATTTTATCGCCGGCAACGATTTGATCAAGAGGGACTTCTTCCTCTGTGCCATCTTCAAATAATTTCAGGGCAACTTTCGGGGCGAGGTCAAGCAAGGCGCGAATGGCACCGCCGGTTTTTTCCCGCGCTCTGAGCTCTAGCACCTGACCCAACAGGACCAGGACAATGATGATGGCCGCTGCCTCAAAATATACCGGGACCAAGCCACCTTCGGTTTTGATGGTTTCGGGGAATAATTCTGGTGCAAAAAAGCCGATCAGACTATATATATAAGCGACACCCGTCCCGATGCTGATCAGAGTCCACATATTCAGGTTCATGGTTCGAATGGATTTCCATCCCCTGATAAAAATTGGGGCTGCGACCCAGAACATGACTGGCGTTGCCAGCAGGAATTGTAATAGCGCAGAGGTTTCCTCACTGATCATGTCATGAAATCTGGGAATGAAACTGCCGCCCATTTCTAAAATCAGCACCGGAATCGCCAGAATAAGCCCGCCCCAGAAACGGCGCGTAAAATCAACCAGTTCAGGGTTTGGACCTTCATTCTCCGGGGGAATACCCATGGGCTCCAACGCCATGCCACATATGGGGCAGTCATCAGGATGGTCCCGAATTATTTCCGGATGCATGGGGCAGGTATATTGGGTGCCTGCGGGTTGTGGCTCAGGGGCTGGTTTGTCCCCTAGGTATTTTTCAGGTTCGGCTATAAATTTGGTTTCGCATTTGGCAGAACAGAAATAATATTTTTCGTGATTATGCTTTACCATATGCTCGGCGGTTGGAATATTCACATTCATGCCGCAAACGGGGTCTTTAGTGGTCAGGTATTTTTCCGGATCATCAATGAATTTGCCTTTGCAGCCTGCACTGCAAAAATCATACATATGCCCGTCATGTTCATGATGATGTTCTGTCGTGTCGGGATTTACCGACATGCCGCAAACGGGGTCTTTGACAGTTTTGCTTTTTAAATCGGAATTTTCAGTGCTATCCATAATCTGTTTTTCCTCGCTCAGGTCAGTTATGCTGTTTGTCGTAATACGCAGGGGAGGTGATATACCCTCATAATTATTACAATATTTAATTTCTTTACTAAATAGCCAATCGTCGGAAAAATCAGATTTAACCCAGATTTCCCAGTAACTAGTATGTTGTATGTAATTTATTCTATTTAGCCTAATGAGTGCTCACGGATATACAACATGAATAAACTTTACCACGTATTAGATATATGCCGCGTGAAAATTGTAAGTTTGTTTTTTATTAGTTTTGTGTCTTCCAGTTTTTGTCCCCCGATTTTAAGTGTCCCCCGGTTTTTGATAATCAACTGACTCTGACCTCATTGGTCTTTTATAGATACAAAAATAAATTCCTTTTTCTCGGGAATAAAACGGTCGTTTCATTCGTTGGATGTTTAAAGGACGAAAATAACTGCCTTCCTTTTTTGAAACCGTTTTAACAATAGAGAAAATAATTATGAAAATACCATCCTGTACAGCAACCAATATGTTCGTTCTGGACGTGGTGCAAATCTCGGAACGTTGGTTCTGTCAACTTTCATAAAATATCTGAAATCACATGCCCGGTTTAAGACCTGGATATTCATCATCCCAACATTTTGTGACCGGCCTGTTTCACGGTCCATATTGTGACGGAAGGGAAACAACTGTGCGTGCTGTAATAAGTGGATTTAGCAAAAAACTTAAAACAGACTTACAAGGAGTAATTATGACGCGAATACAATTAATCGGTAGTGTAAGCCTTATCGCTCTGGCTATCAATCAAACGGCCTTTGCGGAGGCCGGATCAGAGAAGACCCCGTCCGCCGCTGACTTTCAGAATATCCTGTTGCGGCTTGAGCAATTGGAAAAGGAAAATAAATCTTATAAGGACAGGCTTCAGAAAATCGAAACCACGCGCCCCGATCCCGAAGGGACGCCGTTGGAAGTGATGCCATTGGCCGCTACATCCCCTGCTACAGCGGCGGATACAAATGGCCAGAATAAATCGACCAGTCATGAGGTTGGCGGTTTTGTGCGGTTCAACCCGACATTTTCTTATGGCATGCTGGATCAGACCACCAATGTAAATCGAAAACAGCTTTACCTGCTTGAACAAAAGCAACTGGGTAATATTTCGAAAGACGGGGTGTATATTGGCGGGTCGGTTACGGCGATTATGGATTTTTGGAACAGCAACACCGATGACAAATTCGGTTACCTGATGCGCCACCCCACATCGAATAACCAGATCGGCAATACGGTAACAGAAGCGGGCGTTCATTCCGCCCAGCTGAGTTTTCTGGCAAATATGGGGGAGTGGGTGACAGCATACGGCGAATTTCTGTATGACCCCCAACAGAGCTTTGGTGCGGGTGATATTACCGACTTGACACGCAATCAAATTCAATTGCGCAAGGGTTATGTAACGCTCGGCAATTTGAATAAGTCGCCTTTTTATCTGTCGGTTGGTAAAATGGCAACGCCCTTTGCCCTGACCGATACGGTGAACCCCTTTTCAGCCTCAAGCAGCTGGCATGCCTTTGGTGGGTTGGCCTATGGGGCCTTGTTGGGCTATAGCAAGGATGGCCTGAATGTTTCGGCTGAACTTGTTCAGGGCGGCTCGCAATTCCGGGCGGCCAATGTGCCAGTGAACGGTACCTCGGTGCCTAGTAAATTGAACAATTATGTGATTGATGCCAATTATACGTTTAATTTGGGCGGCGATAATAACCGGGCTATGGTTGGCGCCTCATATGAGCGTGGCAGTACATATTGTCAGGGCTATCCGGTTGTGCATTTCAACCCCTGCGAACAGGAAAATCCCGCCTGGGCCATATATGGTACGGTGGAGGCCGGCCCGTTCAAGTTCATTGGTGAATATATTCAGACCACAGATGTCTGGCCCGGAACATTCAACCCCACCCCGCCCTTGGATATTTATCCCGCCAGCAAGGTAACCAGCTTTACCCTTGGCGGCAAATATGGCACGGCGCTCTATGATAAACGACTGGACCTTTCTTTTGAATATAGCACGTTTATTTCAGGCGCAGCGGGCTCCCCGTGGGAAAGACAGAACCAATGGGTTCTTGGGGCGGCCTATTTTCTGACGGATAGTGTCAAACTGTTTGGTGAGGGCATTTTGGTTCAGGGTTATACACCTTTGAACTTTATCAGTGGCGGCAACCTGTTGCCGGGTACGACCCATAGTGATCAAAATGTGCGAAACACGGGCGTGGTAATGGGCATAAATGTAGCCTTTTAATCAACGCGTTACAGGAATCAAGGCCCCCATTCCCGGGGGCCTTAACCTGTTGGGAGTGTTGCATTATTGGTTAATTATCAAATGGCTTTGACTCCATTGATCTTATTAGTTTTTGATTTCATTGATTAGATAGGCTGATCAATCTTACTAAAAACTTTTTTTAATGAGTGCTGCATGAGGGCGTGCAAATATTTTTCCGTGCCATGTCGTTTAGCGACGCGCTTCATATCTTCATAAATTACATTTGGTGAGATATTTGCCATTAATCTTGATGGAACATTATGAAAAATATCTGACATCACCTTAGCGTATTCGGGATTAGAGTGAGTACGCATTTCTGCCAAAGTGATTCCAAGCATATCCAACAGTATATTCCTAGTAATTTTCTCAGCACTCATTTAGATAAATGGGTCAGAGACATTTGATCGATTAACGGCGCCAGAGTTATCGGATTTCATCATTCCAAACCCAAAACCGTCTTGCCCTGAATAAAGTTAATATCCACCGGAATATTGGCTTTTTTCAGCTTGTCCAGATCGGCTTTCAGGGTCGGGCTCATGATGCCTTTGGTATTGAGCAGCTCCTTGGCGCGCGCGTAATCGCCGTCGCCCTGTATGGTCAGCAGGAGATTGCCGAGGCTGTTCATGGCGATGTTGAATTTTTCCGCATCGACCTCGTAAAAACCATCCTTGTTCTTGGCGAACGCGCCCATGTCGAGGAAATAGTTAAAGCGCACCATATTGGCCTTGCCATGGGCGGAGGAGGCCCCGAAACGGCTGGAGCGGAAAATGCTGGTGACGAAGGTGACGTAATAATCCATCATAACGCCATCGGTAATATCACCCTTTTCATAGAGCTTTTTGATCATATAAAGTCCGAGCAGGTCGGCCTTACCTTCCTCAAAAGACGATGCCGCATCTTTCAGGGCCAATCTCACCGGCCCCTTGCCGGTCAGGGTTTGTTTGATGCCAAGGCCATGGGCGACCTCATGGAACATGGTGTTGGAGAAAAAGGCGTTGAAGGTCACATGCTTGCGTTGCTCCGGCGCGATTAGCACACTGGCAATGGGCAGCAGGATTTTGTCAAACTTGGCCCGCATGGCATTTTTGAGTTGCAGACGCCGGGTGCCTTTTTTGAGCTGAACCTCCTCATCATTGGGCAGGTTGATGGCGATGGTCTTGGACCCGGCATTGGAATGGCCGCCGTAATAGATCACATCATAGGCGTTCAGGTCGCTGTCCGTACCCGGCGTTTCCGCCTTATAGGTATCGGGCACCGGCAGTCCTTTTTGCAGTTCGGGCAGGACGGCGGTGAAGCGGGCCAGTCGCTCGCTCCAGACCGGGTCTTTGATCAGGACATAAGCTTCATAGGCCGCCCGGTAGCCGAACAGCAGGTCTTCATAGGTTTCAATGGCCCCGATCACCATTTCGACCGGGTTGCTTTTCATATCCATCCAGGCAAAGTCGCTGGGCTGATAATCATCTGTAGTGATGGCTTCGGCGCGCATCAGCAGGTAATTTTTAAATTCTGCATTATCGGCAAAGCCGGCGGCCTTGCGCAGGATGTCGGCGGCCTTGGTTAATTCGGCCTTGTATAATATGTGATAGGGGATGACGGTGAGCTGCCCGGCGTCATTACGGCGCAGAACCGAATAAAGTCCCACTTTGTCCGGATTATCATAAGCCTCAAATTCCGCTTTGGTCATATCGGTGGGATAGAAATTTGCGCCAAGGGGCTTTTCGCCGACACCCTTCAAGAACGGCTTGTCACCATCCAGACGGTCCCACGGGCCGTAATTTTTACGGACAAAGGACAGCGCTTTTTCGTCGGTAAGTGAGGACAGGAGCTTGTCCTTGTCGCCGTAGGCCTGCTGCCAGTATAGATCATCCATGATCTGTGACGCGTCAATCAACAGGCTGATCATCTTGCGCTGATTATCGCTGAGGTGGCTCAGGTCACCGGTCAGGGTGT